>JAUYTA010000150.1 GCA_030695265.1 Bacteroidota bacterium | reverse complement strand
GGAAACCTTTCTGAAAAATAAAGGAAAATTACTCAGCCGTGAATACATCATTGAAAAAGTTTGGGATCTGGATTTTGAAACAGGTACCAACATTATTGATGTGTATGTGAACTATCTTCGTAAAAAAATCGACAGGGATTTTGAGCCGAAGCTGATTCATACAAAATACGGCTTTGGATTTTATTGCAGTGAAACAGAGTTATAGAAAGCAGAACAAAACCAGGTAACAAACACAACAAAAAGCAAACAGTAAAATGAACATTAAAACCAGATTGTCGATTCAGTTCACCCTTTTGGTATTTGGAATTCTTGTGTTCTTTTCGGTTTTGGTTTATTATTTTTCATATACAAGCCAACTTTCAAAATTCAGGAACGATTTGTTGGTTAAAGCACAAAACACAGCCATTCTGCTCATTAATGTTGCAGAGGTTGATTCAACATTGCTGAAAAAAATTCATCAGACTACCCAATCACTCGAACAGGAAGAGATCGCCCTGACTGATTCAATGAATAAAGTCATTTATAATTATCGGATACACTCCCTTACCGACTACATATTATCGCACATTCCGGCCGAACCGATTTCGTATTATTTCTCGATTGCCGATAAAGATGGCGTTTCGTACAAGCATATTGAAAACAATCAAACCTATCATGTATTCGTAATAGCCCACGATAAAGTGCGGGCCGATAATCTCCGTAGTTTAAGATCGGTATTGCTATGGAGCATCCTGTTTAGTTTGTGGTTATCGGTTACTGCATCCTACTTTTTTTCGAAAATAGCCATAAAACCTATCTCAAATATTATATCGAAAGTAAAGGAAATCAATTCATTAAAACTGAACAGCAGGTTAAATGAAGGGAAAAGACAGGATGAAATAGAGCAACTTGCCATCACTTTCAATCAAATGTTATCTGATCTGGAACAGGTTTTCAAAAGTCAGGAAGAATTTGTGTCGAATGCATCGCACGAATTACGCACCCCAATGGCTATAATGATCGCCGAATCGGATTACATGTTAAGTCGCGAGCGGAAGACAGAAGAATATACCAGCCATTTACAAAAACTCACCAACGATTTACGGGGGCAGAACCAACTATTGAACAGTTTGCTCGAACTGGCTCAGATCAACAGGGACAATGCCATTTCGCTAAGAGACCTTCGGATAGATGAATTGATATTTTCGGCCATTCAATCGGTAAAAGTCAAATATCCGGGAAGAAAGATTCTGCCTAAAATAGATTATTCCGACAACGAAAACGATCTTTTGATAAGCGGACATGCCGGATTGCTCGAAATTGCTATCAAAAACCTGATTGACAATGCGTGCAAATTTTCAACCAGCGACGTGGATGTCAAAATTGAGATTGACCCGGATAGATTGACCCTGAGTATTTCTGACCGTGGAGTCGGAATTCCAAAGAATGAAGTGGACACCATTTTCAAGCCCTTCAAACGTGGCACAAACGTCAGGTACATTGGCGGTTTCGGAATCGGACTTTCCATCGTTGCCAAAATTATTGAGTTGCACCATGCTGACATCCAGGTAAAAAGTATCGAAAACGAAGGTACTTCAGTAGAAATACGTTTCAGTAAAGAAGTAGTGTAAAAGTAAATAAGGCAAAGGCTCAGGCAAAGGCAAAGAAAAAGGCTCAGGCAAAGAAAAAGAAAAAGAAAAAGAAAAAGGCAGCTGAAATCTAATTTTCAACTGCCTTCACCATTTCCTATCGCATTCAACCGTTTCCGGTTTCTATTTCGTTTTCTCTTCAATCCACTTTTTGGCATTTACAAAAGCTTCCATCCAGGGAGCAACTTCGTCGAATTTACGGTCGGTTGGATAATAAGGCCAATGCCATGGTTTGAAAGAGCGTTCCAAATGAGGCATCATTACCAAATGGCGGCCATCTTCGGAACAAAGCGATGCTACATTGTAATCGGAACCATTCGGATTTCCGGGATAAGCCGGATTTGAATATTTCATCGGAATCCGGTAAGTTGATTCCTCTTGCGGCAGACTGAATTTTCCTTCGCCGTGAGCCACCCAAACACCCAATTTCATTCCTTCCATCGACTGCAACATCACCGAATTGTTTGGCTGAATCTCGACGTTTACAAAACCTGATTCGAATTTATGCGAATCGTTGTGCAGCATTTTGGGTTTTTCAACGCGTTCAGGATAAACCAATCCAAGTTCGACCATCAGCTGACACCCATTGCAAACACCCAGACTGAGTGTATCTTCACGCTTGTAGAAATTATCGAGCGCCAGCTTGGCGGCATCGTTGTATTTAAAAGCGCCCGCCCAGCCTTTGGCCGAACCCAGAACATCCGAATTGGAGAAACCACCAACAAACACAATCATGTTCACATCTTCCAACGTTTCGCGACCGGCAATCAGGTCGGTCATGTGCACATCTTTCACGTCCATTCCGGCCAGGTACATCATGTAAGCCATTTCGCGGTCGCCGTTCACACCCTTTTCGCGGATGATGGCAGCTTTAATCCCAGACGGATTGCGGCGTTTCAGGTCGATTCCCAAATCGGCAGCTTTTCCGGTGAAACCTTTGAAATCGTATTTCAGTTCGTTTTTCTTGTAATTCTGGTAGCGTTCCAGTGCCAATTTTTCTCCTGATTGTTTTCTATCAAGCAGATACGACGATTTGAACCACAATTCGCGCAACGAATTCAGGTCAAAATTAAACTCATCGGCACCATTTTTAACCTTAAAATCGCGGCTTCCTGAAGGTTTCCCAATCAATATAAAACCGACTCCGGCAGCATTCAATTTGCCTTCAAAAGCTGCTGCATTTGCCACCTGAACAACCACTCCAGGGTTTTCACTAAACAGTACTTTCACACTGTCAGTTTCGCCAATTCCGCTCAAGTCAAGTATCATTCCTGAATAATTATCAGCAAAACACATTTCCAAAAGCGTGGTAATTAAACCTCCTGAAGAAATATCGTGTCCGGCCAAGATATTTTTGTTTTCAATGCAATCCTGAATCGCATTGAATGTAGCAGCAAAATATTTTGAATCGGCAACCGAAGGTGCTTCATTGCCAAGTTTATTGATGATCTGAGAGAAAGCGCTTCCCCCCAGACAACGGTTCATTTTCGAGAAATCGACAAAATAAATGGATGAATTCGGATCATTAATCAAAACCGGTTCAACCACTTTTTTTACATCCGAAACTTCTGCGGAAGCTGAAATAATCACCGTTCCGGGTGAATAAACCACACCATCCTTGTATTTCTGGGTCATCGACATGGAATCTTTTCCGGTCGGAATATTGATTCCCAGTTCACAGGCGAAATCGCTGGCTGCCTTCACTGCTTTGTAAATGCGGGCATTTTCGCCTTCGTTCTTTGCCGGCCACATCCAGTTGGCGCTCAGCGAAACACCTTTCAACTGATCGGAAAGCGGAGCCCAAACAAGGTTGGTGAGCGATTCAGCAATTGAAAGCACCGAACCGGCTTCAGCATCAACCATGGCAGCAACAGGTGCATGACCAATGGTGGTTGCCAATCCCTTTTCGCCCTGATAATCGAGCGTAATTACACCCACATTATTCAATGGAAGTTGCAATTGTCCTGCACATTGCTGTTTGGCGATACGTCCGGTTACCGAGCGGTCAACTTTGTTGGTGAGCCAGTCTTTACAGGCCACCGCTTCGAGCTGCAAAACATCTTCGAGGTAATCTTCTATTTTAGACTGATCGTATTCCAGATCAGCAAATTTTTCATTTCGGGTAGTATCGGTCAAAACTGTTTTTGGCGGCTTGCCAAACATGTACGAAAGCTGCCAGTCGATTGGTTTTTCACCGGTTTTCGAGTTTTCGAAGGTAAACTGCATATCTCCGGTAGCCTCGCCAATTACATACATTGGCGCACGTTCCCGGTCAGCAATGCGTTGCAACAACGGAACGTCCTTTTCGTGCATCACCAGCCCCATTCGTTCCTGAGACTCGTTGCCGATAATTTCCTTTTGCGAAAGCGTTGGGTCGCCAACCGGTAATTTCGAGGTATCAATTTTTCCACCGGTAGCCTCCACCAATTCCGACAAACAATTTAAGTGACCGCCTGCACCGTGGTCGTGTACCGTGATAATAGGGTTTTCAGCCGATTCAGCCAAGGCACGAATTGCATTATAAACACGTTTCTGCATTTCAGGATTGGCACGCTGAACGGCATTCAGTTCGATGTGATTTTCGAATTCACCGGTTGCCACCGACGAAACAGCGCCACCGCCCATTCCGATGCGGTAATTATCGCCACCCAGAAGCACCACTTTGTCGCCTTTCGTGGGTTCGTCTTTCAAACTATCTTTTTTGGCGCCAAAACCAATACCTCC
>JAUYTA010000131.1 GCA_030695265.1 Bacteroidota bacterium | reverse complement strand
GAACTGACGGCTGCTGCGTGAACGGCCACCGAAACGGCTTCGATCATTGCTGCCTGTTCGAAAGGGATGTTTTCGGGAATGAAATACAGAATGTGGGCAGGCACCGCCACAAATTCGGCAAAAGCTCCGTTCTGGCGGTATTCGTCGCACGAAACGCCCAGCACGCGCCGGTTATCGCATAAATTGATATCGTCGCGTTTGCAGTAAAAACATTCTCCGCACGAAATGGTCGAGTCGAAAGTTACCCGATCGCCCATTTTCCAGTTTTGGACATCATCTCCAAGTTTGGCAATGGTTCCGGAAGCTTCATGTCCCATGATGACCGGAGGTTGGCGTCTGCCAGTGCTTCCGTCCATTCCGTGCACATCGCTTCCGCAAATTCCGCAGGCTTCTACTTTTATCAACACCCACCCAGGTTTTAGCTCCGGAATTTCGGTATTCCGAATCGTTAATTCATTGTATTTTTCCAGAACAAGTGATTTCATATTATTTGTTTTTTGGATATCCGTAATATTAACCAATGTCATCAAAGTCATTCAATTGTCATTTGGTAGTCATTAAGTTGGAAGAAAATGACAACCGAATGACAATAAATGACCATAACTGACTGACACAAAATGACAAATAGGTATTTTAACGGACAATCATATTTTGTTTTCTCTCCCGAAAGGTATAAAAAGTAACAATGCATTCAGAATAAATCCTGAAATCAGCACATATTGTCCCGTTTCAAGGTGGCCAAAAGTCATCATCAGCTTTCCGGATAACGCCAGAATACCTCCTGAAAGCATGGCAGCAATACTGAAACGTTTGTTATACGGTAAATTGAAAAGGGCAGCGATCATCGGTATAATAAACGCGCCTGAATAAAAGGAAAGCGCCAGCAAAAGTGACGAAACGATGGAAGTCACCTTCAAGGAAATGAGCATGCTCACTACTCCGACAGCAATAATAAATAACTTGGTTTGTAAGAATGACTTCTGATTGTTGATGTCTTTGTGAAACAGTTCGCTTAAAATCATGGAAGTGGTGAGCAGGGTAGTGGAGGCTGTTGAAAGTACTGCTGAAATAAGCGCCGCAACCAGAATTCCGGATGCCCATTCAGGCAAATAAATATTGGCCAGATTTACCAGTGCCGAACTGTTTTGCGCGCCCTGATGAAAGGTGGCCGCGTACATTCCAACGTAGGAAAGCACAAATGCGAACGGAATAAGGATTGAGGCAACGATCAAAACACTTCGGAAAGCTGTTTTTGAATCTTTGGCGCAAAATACACGCGAATAAATATCGGGACCAACCACAAAAGTGCTTGAAAATGTTAGGATTAAAATGAATAAGTCGAAGGGCGAATAATGTGCATTAAATGGGAAATTATCAGCAAAATCGGGCAATGCAGGAAGCTGATTTGCGGGAATCATGATAGCAGTCAGAATTACTCCTGCCAGAATGAAGAATGCCTGGAACAAATCTGTCCGCATGATGGAAACCTGACCGCCAATGTAGGTGTAAACGATGAAAATTCCGGCGGTGAGGTAAACGCCATTCGAATATTCAAGGCCAAAAAAGCTGACCAGAATTTGAGCCCCTGCAATAATCTGTGCTGCCACAATTCCCAGCCAGGCAATGGGAATAATGACTGAAGTGACTTTCCGTGCTGATTCTCCGTAATACTGTCCAATCAGTTCAGGCAAGGTGAATTTTCCTTTTGCATAAACTTTTCGGACAATCGGAAGCAATCCGAACAAACCTAAACTGGCAGCCAAAATATACCATGCCG
>JAUYTA010000129.1 GCA_030695265.1 Bacteroidota bacterium | reverse complement strand
GAAGGCGGAACGACCGATCAAATCAGGACTTTTTATTCGTGTTTGTACCGAACATTGTTGTTCCCACGGAAGTTCTTCGAGTTCGATAAAGATGGTAAAATGGTACATTACAGTCCTTATAACGGCCAGGTTTTGCCGGGAGCAATGTTCACCGACAATGGTTTCTGGGACACGTTTCGCGCTGTTTTTCCATTCTTTAACCTGATGTATCCCACGCTGAACGCACAGATTCAGGAAGGTTTGGTTAATACTTACAAGGAAAGCGGTTTTCTTCCTGAATGGGCAAGCCCGGGACACCGCGATTGTATGATCGGCTCTAACTCGGCCACCATTGTGGCAGATGCCTACCTGAAAGGCGCCCGCGGCTACGACATCAATACGCTTTATGAAGCCGTGGTTAAAAACAGCAAAACGGAAGGTCCTTTGTCTTCGGTTGGGCGGAAAGGTGTTGATTATTACAACAAGTTGGGATACGTTCCTTACGATGTGAAGATCAACGAAAATGCCGCCCGGACCCTCGAATATGCTTTTGCCGACTGGACGACCTGGAAACTGGCCAAAGAGTTGAAACGTCCTCAGGCCGAAATTGATTTGTTTGCCAAACGCGCAATGAATTACCGGAATGTGTTCGATAAGGAAACCAAACTGATGCGTGGCAAAAACGAAGACGGTTCATTCCAGAAACCGTTCAATCCGTTTAAATGGGGCGATGCTTTTACCGAAGGAAACAGCTGGCATTACACATGGTCGGTTTTTCACGATGTGCAGGGATTGGTTGATCTGATGGGCGGAAGGAAGGAATTTGTTTCGATGCTCGACTCCGTTTTTGTTGTTCCACCAATTTTTGATGAATCGTATTACGGACAGGTGATTCACGAAATACGCGAAATGCAGATCATGAATATGGGCAACTATGCGCATGGCAACCAGCCCATTCAGCACATGATTTACCTGTACAATTATGCCGGTGAGCCCTGGAAAACACAAAAATGGGTGCGCGAGGTGATGGATCGCATGTATCTGCCAACGCCAGACGGCTATTGCGGCGATGAGGACAACGGCCAAACTTCGGCATGGTACGTATTTTCGGCAATGGGTTTCTATCCCGTTTGTCCCGGAAGCGACGAATATGTTTTGGGCGCACCTTTGTTCAAAAAAATTACGGTGAAACTCGAAAACGGGAAGGAATTAATCCTGAACGCTCCTGAAAACAGCTCTGAAAACAAATACATTCAATCGGTGAGTTTCGATGGAAAACCATACAGCAAAAACTGGCTGAGCCATCGTGAACTGATGGAAGGTGCAACCATCAATTTTAAGATGATTGCAACTCCCGATCTGAAAAGAGGTATTAATGAGGCCGATTTTCCATATTCGTTTTCGAATGAGAAGCGGTAACTAGTTCGGTTCTGCACCCATCGTAAATTCAAGTGTTCCGCCATCCATAATTTCCTGATGGGTAATGAATGAACGATCCAGTTTTTGTCCGTTTAGTTTAACTTCCTGAATGTATTTATTTGCGACGGATGCCAGCGGGGCTTTCATCGTGAAGAATTTTCCCGGAGCTATTTCAATTTTTGCTTCCTGGACAAGTGGTGAGCCAAACTGGTATTTCAATTCTGCGGGATTCACCGGATAAAAGCCCATTGTGCTGAAAATATACCAGGCCGACATTTGTCC
>JAUYTA010000128.1 GCA_030695265.1 Bacteroidota bacterium | reverse complement strand
CCATCAAAAGCATTGTATTCAGTTGCCAGGATGTTCTTCACTTTTCGCTGTGTTTCAGCCGGATCGCCCAAATAATTGTAGAGATATGGAATGTGGTGACAAGGTTCGTTCGAATGCCAGTATTCGCCGGTATCGAAGAGTTCATCCAGTTTTTCGCGAACCTGATTTTTGTCTCCAATCAACTCAAATAATCCCGGAATATCCTGCGGAACAAACCATAGGTGATGCATCGGCGTTCCTTCCGTGAGGTACGATGCACGTGCCAGCGGATTATAATCCTTGCTCCATGTACCATCGAGATGGCGGCCACGCATACTTTTGGTTTCATCGTCGAAAACGAGCTGGTAGTTTCGTCCACGTTTGGCAAGTATTTGAGCATCTTCTGTCTTCCCGTATTTCGTGGCTACTTTCGAAAGTACATCGTCGGTCATTGCATATTCCAGCGTGCGCGAAGTTTGTTCCATTTTGTGAAAAGCTTCTTTTACACTGTCTTCCATCGGAATATAACCGTTTTCGAGGTACGACTTCATTCCCCTGCGGCCTTTTCCATTGATGTAATCCTCACCTTCCGAAACTTCAAAAGCATTTTTCCGCATGTACGGCCAGGCCCGGTCAATATTAATATCGAAACCTTTGAGGTAAGCATCGCCCAAAGCGGTGTTGGCATGGTCGCCTATCATGGCCGAAGTGTAGCTGTTCCACATCGGGAAAATAGGCATCCAACCGCCCTGCTCAGCTTTTAGAACCAGCGATTGCATCATGTCTTCGTATTTGTCGGGTGCAACAAGGCTTACAAGTGGCAATTGTGCCCTGAAAGTGTCCCATAACGAAAAGTCGTCGTAATACACCTTCCCGTTTTCCATTTTCTGAATGCTTTTATTCCCGTCGAAAGCAGGGTAAGTGCCACTCACATCGCTGAATGTGCGGGGCGAAATCATTGAATGGTAAAGCGCAGTGTAAAATTTGGTATAATCCTCTTCTGTTCCGCCTTTCAGTTTAATGGTTGAAAATGCTTCGTTCCAGACTTGTTCGGTTTCGGCTTTGGTTTTTGCAAAATCCCAATGCGAAATTTCAGCATCGAGATTGGCACGTGCCGCCTCAATACTTGTAAACGACGTTCCAACCTTTGCCAGGATCACATCATTTTCTTCGATGTTAAAGGCAGCATAAGCGCCAATATCCGGTTTCCCTGAAATTTCGGTTTGCTGTTTAAAATCTTCCATCTGAAAATAACAACCGTAATTGTCCATTGGCCGGTTAAACCTGACTACGAAATAACCGCTGAATCCTGCCGGTTGTCCCCAACCCTGGTAAATACGGTGAACCGGATTGTAGCCATAAATTTCATGTTTTTCGGTATCAACTTTTATATAACCCTGACGTTCGCCGCTGTTGGGTGTAACCAGAATCGTGGACTGATCTTTTTTTAGGTACGAAAACTTGAAAAAACCTGCACGGGCAGTAACTGTCATTTCAACAAAAGTCATGTATTCCTGAAGCATACACGAATAGTAGGCAGGTGTTGACGTTTCGCTTTCGTGCATTAACAAAGTGGCACGCTCGCTGGCAAAAGTGCGCAGGTAGCCGGTTATGGGCATAATTGTAAAACTGCCGTAATCCTGTACGCATGATCCGGAAAGCCAGTGGGAACCACGAAATCCCTGGATTTTGGTGTCATTGTAATAGTAGGGTGAAAGACATTTTTTTT
>JAUYTA010000124.1 GCA_030695265.1 Bacteroidota bacterium | reverse complement strand
AAGTCGAGATCGTGACGGTTTTCTGATTGTGAAGCGCGCAAGCCGGTAATCCAACATTCCATTCCTGCCAAAGCGCGACCAAGTGGTTCAACTTTGCGGATGTTGCAGCATTCCTTGCGGTTTTCAACCGACAAATAAAAGCTCAGAGTACCCTTTTCTGTCACCATTTTTTCAACCGAGTCATTTTTTGGGAAATACACATGAATGGTTTTTCCATATTTTTCAATTGTGCGGTTAAATACTTTGTAGGTTTCTTCGAACAGGCGACCGGTATCAAGGGTCACCACTTTAATATCCAGATTATTACTGAAAATCATGTCGGTAATTACCTGGTCTTCAATTCCTAAACTGGTGGTAAATACTGCTTTCCCCGAAAATTGCTTTGCCACATTTTCCAACATTTCTACCAAGTTTGCTGCATCGGCCTGTTTGTTCAGTACCGAAACGATATTTTGATCATCCATAGCTGTAATTGTTTATATTGAATATCCGTTTACTTTTCTAATTAGTATTTTTATCCGTCAACCATTGTCATTAATAGTCATTTGATAGTCATTCTTTGCTTTTTTACTATTCAATGACCATTAATGACAAATTCTATTTTAGTGTTTAAAATATCGGATACTCGTTTTGTTTATTTATAGCATTCACTTTATCTTGCCGGCAAATATCAAAAGAAAACTTAAAATACCATCGAAAAGACATCCGAAATATTACCAGCCGCATTTTTAGACAGAATAAGGATTCAGTTTCCAACTGATTTTGACCATTTTGTACAATCGCTAGATCAGGTTCCATCCATTAGTTTGCGGACCAATCCACGAAAATTCAGTTCGCCTGCTTCTGCGGAAAAAATTCCCTGGTGCGAAACCGGCATTTTCCTGAACGAAAGACCTTCCTATACACTCGACCCCATATTTCATTCCGGAGCCTATTACGTTCAGGAAGCCAGTTCGATGTTTGTTGAGCAGGCTTTCCATCAAATTGAACACTCCACAAACCGAATTGTTTTGGATCTGTGTGCCGCTCCGGGCGGAAAATCGACTCATTTGCTTAGTCTGCTGAAAAGTAACGATTTACTGGTTTCCAATGAAGTCATTCGGTCGCGCGTCTCGGTTTTGAACGAAAATATACGAAAATGGGGTCATCAAAATGTGGTTGTTTGCAGCAACGATCCGGCTGATTTTAGTAATCTGGAAGGGTTGTTTGATCTGATTCTGGTTGATGCACCCTGCTCCGGCGAAGGACTTTTCAGGCGCGATGCTTCGGCCATTCAGCAATGGTCGGTTGACAATACTAACCTTTGTGCAATCCGCCAGCACCGCATTCTGGCCGATATTTGGCCTGCTTTGAAATCTGGTGGTTACCTGATTTACAGCACTTGCACCTTCAATCCTGAAGAAAATGAGGAAAACCTGAAATGGCTGGCCGAAAGCAACGATTTTGAAAGTATCCGGATTCCACTTCAGGAAAACTGGGGAGTTCAGGAAATGGAAATCGATAGTTTATTTGGCTATCGTTTCCTTCCACACAAAGTAAAAGGCGAAGGTTTTTTCCTGACTTTAATCCGTAAAAAGGACGGCAACGACTCATATTCAATACCAAAAAAGATCAAATCGAGACTTGAAAAAATGCCGACACAGTTTGCCGAAATCCGGAACTGGCTGACGACTGAAAACTCGGATTTTTTTGCCAAAAGCGAATTCCTGATTGCTTTTCCTGAAGATAAAATTTCGGTTCTGAATGCACTTTCAGAACAACTCCGGGTGATTAGCTTTGGTTTGCCGGTGGCTCAGTTTAATAAAAACGACCTTCTTCCGTAACATACTTTTGCCCTTTCGGTTGATCGCAATCCTGCCATCTTCGAAACCATTGAGCT
>JAUYTA010000107.1 GCA_030695265.1 Bacteroidota bacterium | reverse complement strand
GGTTATCTGATTGTTTGGGCTGACGCAGATACCCTTCAGGCCGGTCTTCATACCAATTATAAACTATCAGCATTGGGCGAAAATGTGGTTTTGCTCTCACCTGATCTGGTAGTTATCGACCAGGTTAAATATCCGGCTACCACAATTGAGCAATCGTATGCCCGTATTCCAAACGGAACAGGAGATTTTGTATGGGCAACTCCAACTTTTAACGCAGAAAACAAATAATTCACTTAAAACTTCTTTCCCAATTTTTATCAACAATCCTATTTTCAGGCATTGAAAATGGTAACTTTACTTTTCTGAAATTTTGGTTTCAGAAGCTATAAATATTTGATTTAATCCATTGATATGATTCCTTTTACACATTTACATGTCCACTCGCAATACTCAATTTTGGATGGTGCGGCCAGTGTTCGCGGACTGATTGCCAAAGCAAAAAAAGACGGAATGACCGCCCTGGCACTGACCGATCATGGCAACATGTTTGGCTCCAAAGAGTTCTACGATGTTTGTAAAAAGGAAGGAATCAAACCCATTTTGGGTTGCGAAACTTATGTGGCCGAGAATTCCCGGCATGATAAGAAAGACGCAAAAG
This sequence comes from Bacteroidota bacterium, assembly GCA_030695265.1. Lineage (GTDB taxonomy): Bacteria > Bacteroidota > Bacteroidia > Bacteroidales > Prolixibacteraceae > Aquipluma. The sequence continues at coordinate 1,099 of JAUYTA010000107.1, read as the reverse complement.
TTGACCGTTCGGGTTACCATCTTATTTTGCTTGCCAAAAACCTGACGGGATACCGAAATCTCCTCAAACTGGTTTCGGCAGCTTACACAGAAGGTTTTTACTACAAACCCCGCATCGACAAAGAGTTGCTCGAAAAATACCACGAAGGTCTGATCGTTTCCTCTGCCTGTCTGGGTGGCGAAGTACCGCAGCACATTATGGCCGGTCATCTGGAAGATGCTGACGAAACCATTCATTGGTTCAAGTCGATTTTCGGCGATGATTTTTACTTAGAGTTGCAGCGTCATCCTTCACACTTGCAGGAAATGCGCCAGAACGTGTATGAAAATCAGGTGCTGGTAAACAAGGAAATGTTGGAACTGGCAAAAAAGCATCAGGTTAAACTGATCTGTACCAACGACATTCATTTTATTAATGAGGAAGATGCCGATGCACACGATTTACTGATTTGTCTGAATACCGGCAAGGATTTGGACGATCCGACCCGAATGCGGTACACCAAGCAGGAGTGGTTCAAAACCACTGCCGAGATGAATACATTGTTTGCCGATGTTCCGGAAGCATTGACAAACACCCAGGAAATCAATGACAAGATTGAAGCTTATGAGCTGAATTCTTCGCCCATCATGCCTATTTTTCCAATTCCTGAAGAATTCGGAAAAGAGGAAGATTACCGGGCCCGTTTCACTGAAGAAATGTTGCTGGAAGAATTTACCGAAGAGTGGTACAAATCAATTGGCGGATACGATAAAGTTCTAAGGGTGAAGCTTGAAGCCGATTACCTTGCACACCTTACATGGGAAGGAGCCAAACCGCGATACGGAGAACCATTTTCGGAAGAAGTGAGGGAGCGTATCGAATTTGAATTGGCGACCATCAAAAAAATGGGTTTCCCTGGGTACTTTCTCATCACACAGGATTTCATCAACGAAGCCCGCCGGATGGACGTTTTGGTTGGTCCGGGGCGTGGTTCGGCTGCCGGATCTGTGGTTTCGTATTGTGTTGGAATTACCAACATCGATCCGATGAAATATGATTTGCTGTTCGAACGTTTCCTGAATCCCGACCGTATTTCGATGCCCGATGTGGATATCGACTT
>JAUYTA010000106.1 GCA_030695265.1 Bacteroidota bacterium | reverse complement strand
ATGGTGGCTCTTTTCGTGATTTACTGGATCCATATCATTTTCGGAATTCCAGACATTCTGAACCATCTGGAGATTTTTGGCCCCAAATATTACGCCGTATCAACATGGCTTCCGTCGTTGGGCGACTTTTTCCTGATTACCGTATTGTTTTTTTTCTGGAGCCTTGTTTTTGTCAGGGAATTCTTACTTCACGGCAAATCGGGAAAACAAATGGTCATTCCTTCGTTCGTTTTTGCCGGTTCACTTTATCAGATAGTGGGCCTTTTGATTGGCAACTTGATCGGGAACAGCAACATTACCTATAAATTAAACCGGATTACCGATATCGACCTTATCAGTATAAGCAGCTATCTGGCCATCGCGATGTTGCTTTTTTCTGTTTTCCTGATCAACCTGAAAATTATTGAAAGATCGGAGAACATTATCAACAAGAAGTATTTTCGGAATTTCCATTTGCTTGCATTGCCGGTTTCTATCTTGTTGTGCATCATTATTAATTCCGGCGAATTATATCTTTTGACATTGTTTTTCGCTGTCAATTTGCTTCAAAGCCAGGTAAAGAAAATGCATATCCCAAAATTTTCGCTTTCGTATGCCATTTTGTTTATCTCGTTATTTTCAATTACTACTTTGGGAGTTGTTTATAAAACCATTGAAAAACGCGAAGTTCAGATACAAAAGCTGATGGCTGTGAATTTAAGTTCGGAACAGGATCCGGTTGTTGAAGTATATCTGACCAATATGCAGAATCAATTCAATATCGATTCGATTATTCCAAGTTTGCTTACTCCTCCTTACAAAGAATTGGAAAGCTATCTCAACCGGTACTATTTTGATGGCTATTTCAGAAAATACGATATTCAGTTTACCTTTTGCGCCGGTAACGACAGTGTAACTATTCATCCTGAAAACGTTTCAGAACCGTGTTTCCCGTTTTTTGAAAAAATGATCAAATCGACAGGAATTAAAATTCCGGGGAGTAGTTTTTATTTTATGGATAATATGAACGGAAGGGTTTCCTACCTGGGAAGGCTGCATTATCCGTTGGGTGACGATTCAAACGGAATTTCGGTTTATATTGAACTAAATTCGAAAACTATTTCGGAAGGTATCGGATTCCCGGAATTGCTTATGGACCGGACTTTGATCAAACCATTCAGGTACAAATACCTCTCGTACGCCAAATATTTCGACGAAGAGCTTGTGAACAAGTCGGGAGAATACGACTACAATTATTATTATCAGGCTTACAATCTCGAAAACTATAATTCCGAATTCGAATTCAAACATTGGGATGGTTACGACCACGTTATATACAACTACGACGAAATTAACCATATTATCGTCAGCAAACGCTCGGTTCGGTTGGTCGATTACCTTATATCATTTCCATACATATTTGTTTTCTTCTTTGTGTTTGTTTTGTTTGTTTCAATGGTGGGTAATCCAACCTTCAGGAAACTGATGATCCCAAGAGATTTGCGCTTCCGGATTCAGGCAGCGATTATTTCGGTAGTTTTGATCTCGCTCCTATTCGTTGCCGCCGGAACCATCTATTATAACCTTCAGGAATACAAAATCAGGCACCAAACCGATCTTCAGGAAAAAATGTCGTCCATTTCTGTTGAAATCGACAATATGCTGGGAAATGTGAATTCAATTACTCCTGAAATTCAGCAGTGGCTTTTTATCGAACTGTATAAATTATCCAACATATTCAGAACCGACATCAATATTTACGATGTTAACGGCGAACTGCTTGCCTCCTCGCGACCCGAAATATTTCGCAAAGGAATTACTTCTGAAAGGATAAATGCAAAAGCTTTTTATGAATTGTCGGAAAAGTATCAACTTAACTATTTTCAGCCCGAAACAATTGGAAACCTCTCATACCTTTCAGCCTACGAGCCAATTATGAATAACCGGGGCGATTATCTGGCATACCTGAATCTGCCTTATTTTACCAGGGAGGATGAATTGAAACAGGGTATTTCCACTTTCGTAGTAGCGTTTATCAACCTGTACCTTATTTTATTTCTGGCCAGTGTGATCGTGGCGGTTATTTTATCAAATAAAATCACTTTGCCATTGAGCCTGATCCGTGAAAAGTTAAAAGGCATTCAACTTGGTAAAAAGAATGAGCAGATTAATTATGAGGCTGAAGACGAAATTGGAGCGCTGGTAAAGGAATACAACCACAAAGTTGACGAGTTGGCCGAAAGTGCCGAATTGCTGGCCAAATCGGAACGCGAATCGGCCTGGCGCGAAATGGCCAAACAGGTTGCCCACGAAATCAAAAACCCGCTTACCCCGATGAAACTGAACATTCAGTATTTGCAGCGGGCCAAAGCCGAAGGCAGGGAGCATTACGATGACTTTTTTGAGCGTGTCACAAAAAACCTTATCGAACAAATCGACACACTTTCCGGAATTGCAACGGAGTTTTCGAATTTTGCCCAAATACCAAAGGCGAAAAACGAAGTTTTCAACCTTCTTGAGGTACTTCGAAAAGTATGCGATTTGTTTGAACCCAATCAAAACCTTCACTTTTCATTTGAGTTGAACAACCTGAAGGAAGTAATTATTTTTGCTGACAAAGAACAACTTTCCAGGGCATTTCTTAACCTGATAAAAAACTCCATTCAGGCGATTCCATCCGACCAGAATGGGGAAATCCGCATTGCGGTTAAAAAGGATGAATCAGTTGCCCTGATTTCCATCAGTGACAACGGTTCAGGAATTAACGAAGAAGCCCTTGAACATATGTTCGAGCCTAATTTTACCACAAAATCAAGTGGAATGGGTCTTGGGTTATCGATCGTTAAAAATATTGTCAATAATTTTGGCGGGAAAGTCTGGTACGAAACAGAATTTGAGAAGGGAACGACCTTTTACATCGAAATTCCCGTATTTAAAAAAGGAAAAACCTAAAATTAAGAATTATGGAATACAGAAAATTGGGACAATCAGATTTGAATTTATCCGTGGTTACATTTGGAGCTTGGGCTGCCGGAGGCTGGATGTGGGGCGGAACGGAACGCAAAGAGTCGGTAAAGGCAATACAGGCTTCGTACGATTGCGGAGTGACCTCCATCGATACTGCGCCGGCTTACGGACAGGGGACAAGTGAAGAAATTGTCGGGGAAGCCATTAAAGGTATTCCCCGCGATAAGGTTCAGATCCTGACCAAATTCGGATTGGGCTGGAGTGGAACAAAGGGGGAATTCTTCTTTCACAGCAAAAACAATGAAGGCAAACCGATTGATATTTACAGATACGCCGGAAAGGATGGCATCATAAGAGAATGCGAGAATAGCCTGCGTTTGCTCGGTACCGATTACATTGATCTTTACCAGATTCACTGGTCCGACCCGACCACACCTGTTCAGGAAACAATGGAAGCTGTTGCCCAGTTGATAAAGGAAGGAAAAGTACGGTATGCAGGTGTTTGCAATTACGATGTTTTGCTGATGAAAGAGGCTGCAAAGTACATCGATCTGGTTTCAGACCAGGTTTCGTACAGTATGCTTAATCGGGGAATTGAGCAGGAACTCGTCCCTTATCTGATCGAAAACAATAAATCGGTTTTGGCATACAGCCCGTTACAGCGTGGTGTACTTACCGGAAAATTAAAACCCGGACATCAGTTTGCCGATGGTGATACACGCGCCGACCTGCCTTATTATACTGATAAAAATATACAGTTGACCAACGCTTTTCTTGAAAAAATTAAACCGCTGGCCGATGATAAGAATGCAACATTAAGCCAGTTGGTAATACAATGGACAATCAACCAGCCCGGAATTACCATTGCATTGGTTGGCGCCCGAAATGCTGCACAGGCCATTCAGAATGCAAAAGCAGCTGAACTGAAACTAAGTTCTGAAGAAATAAACTTTATCAGCGAATTGCTTAACAAGCTGAAACTGGAGCTTTAATCAAATTGGGGACAATCGGCTTACCGGTTGTCCCATTTTTGCCGGTCGAAAGTTTCATTTATGGAGTAATATTCTTCTTCTGACCGGACACCTGCAATCCGGCCATTGTCTTTTACCCCGACCAGAAGTCGTCCGCCATCGGTATTGGCAAAAGCCACCAGCGACCGTGCAATCTTTTTTGAATTGCTAATGCAGTATTTAAAATCCTGTGTCTGATGCTCACCCTGCTGTATCAGTTTTAATAAAGAGCCTCCCCTAACCCCTCCGAAGGAGGGGAACAAAGAACCGGAATTCATATATTATAGTTTTATAATCCATTTTGCTTGCGTTAGCGAATTTCAGTCATTCTCTGAAAGATAAATGCTCAGCATCTTCTTTGTCCAAAGCTTTCCCCCTTGGGGGAACGGCCCGCCTGCCGGTGAGGCAGGGAAAGGGGCTGACTCTATACCTCAATTCCGAAGAAAATCCTTACCACATAACCCAACCCAAAGGAGATTAGACCGACTACGGTACTCAAAACGACCATTTCGGTAAACCGTTTCCGGAATGGCTGATCGTTGGCCACCGAAATATAATAAGTAAACAGAAATACAATCAGGATTGAATCGAACAATGCAACCAGCAATGCAATAAATACAGAAGTGAAAATTAGGAAAGGCGCCACCAGAAAGATCACTGCAACTACATATGCAATGCCGGTGAATACAGCAGATTTAATGGCCATGTCGTTTTTGCCTTCTGCCCTGTTAGATAAATATTCTGAAGACGACATTGACAAAGCACCGGCAATTCCAGTTATGATTCCGGCCAATGCTACCAGTTTTGTGTTTTGAAGCGCAAATGTTAATCCGGCCAGTGTTCCCAGTATTTCGACCAATGCATCGTTCAATCCCAGCACAATGGAGCCCATGTATTTTAGGCGTTCTTCCTGAATCAGGCCAAGCAATTCCTTTTCGTGATTGTTTTCATCTTCCGCAACAACCAGCGCTTCGGGCACTTCTATGGCAATCAAAGCGTAATTGACCTGTGCTTTTTCTTCGCCTTTCTCCAACAGTTTCAGGCCAAAGGTTAATCCGAATATTTTCGAAATCAAGTAATATTTTCTGATTTCCCACTGACTGGGCGAAACTTCCTTGTTGGTATATGCCGACCATATTTTGTAATGTTTCAGTTCATCAGCAGCAATTCGGGTCAGAACTTTTTTGTTTTCATGATCGCGGGTTTGTTCAGCTAATCTGCTGTATATATGGTATTCTGTAATTTCTTCGCGCTGAGCCCGAATTAATTGCTGACGGATTTCCGGCGAAATGGGTTTTTTTATCATTGTTTGAGTTTCTTATAAAATGATGATTTGATGGTGCAACACTGACAACCGACAACCTTTTTTGATGACTGAGACTGAACACTGGTTTTTTTATCCTTTCATCCATTCAAACATCTGATAATGTTCTGCAGTCATTCCCAGATGTTCGTAAACTTCGTGAGCAGAAGTGTTGGTTTTATCGGCGTACAAACGGATGCCGCGCAAATCGGCGTTAGAAGCGACTTTTTCCTGAATGTGTTTGTACAATCGGCTGAAAATACTTTTTTTTCTGAATTCAGGCCGGACATAAACCGATTGAACCCAGAGAACTGTTCCGTTGCGCCAGTCGCTCCATTCAAAAGTAGTTAGCAGCGAACCAACAACTTTACCATTGGTTTCGGCAACGTAATAAATGCCTTTCGATGAATCTGCAAAAACAGCATCCACACCTTTTACTACGGTAGGTTCGTGTAATTGAAGTTGTTCTGTCTCCAATGCCATTGCAAGTTGGAATTCAACAATACTGGCCGAATCTG
>JAUYTA010000095.1 GCA_030695265.1 Bacteroidota bacterium | reverse complement strand
CAGTCGTAACTGATCAAAGTCCCGACTGCTTCATTGTCGAGCCTGATGGTTGGCATCCGGTATTTTTCGGCAAAATCGGAGGCAAATTTCCTGAACAACAAATGGATATCTTCCTTGCGGTCGCGCAACGGCAAAACCTTTAGGGGAACTGTATTGAGGCGATAATATAAATCTTCACGGAATTTTCCCTTTTCGATAGCATCAGTAACATCAACATTGGTAGCAGCCACCACCCTTACATTTGTTTTGAGTGTTTTTGAAGAACCAACTTTCATGAATTCGCCGGCTTCCAATACACGCAGTAAACGCACCTGAGTAGAAAGTGGCAGTTCCCCAATTTCATCGAGAAAAATGGTTCCGCCATCAGCTTCTTCAAAATAACCTTTGCGGTCGGCCATTGCGCCGGTAAACGAACCTTTTTCATGGCCAAAAAGCTCTGAATCAATTGTTCCTTCAGGTATTGCGCCACAGTTAACTGCTATGTATTTTCCGTGTTTGCGTGTCGAAAACTGATGAATGATTTGCGGAAATGATTCTTTCCCTGTACCACTTTCACCGGTTATCAGTACCGACAAATCTGTTGGCGCCACCTGAACAGCAATTTCAATTACCCGCTGTAAACCGGGTGAGCTGCCTATAATTCCAAAACGTTGTTTTATTTCCTGAATATCCATTATAAGGCCAATATGTTTAACTTCGCAAAATTACTATTTTAACCCTTAAGTACTGATTAAAATATGAATTTTATAGGAATCATTCCGGCCCGGTTTCAGTCAACACGATTTCCGGGGAAACCACTCGCCATTCTTGATGGAAAACCCATTGTGCAATGGGTATATGAGAATGCACGGAAAGCGCTCTCTGAAGTTTATGTGGCTACCGATGATGAGCGGATTTTCAGAGCCGTAGAAGCTTTTGGCGGGAAGGCCGTATTCACCTCGGCCGATCACCAAAGCGGTACCGACCGGTGCGCCGAAGCAGCCGTAGAACTCGCAAAAACGAGGAAAGTGGATGTGGTGGTGAATATTCAGGGCGACGAGCCTTTTATTCGTCCGGAGCAGATTGAAAGCCTTAAAACATGCTTCAATACTCCTGAAACCGAAATTGCCACTTTGATAAAACCAATTTCGAATATTGCTGAAATTACCAACATCAACAGGCCAAAAGTGGTGATAAATAGAAATCAGGAAGCAATGTATTTCAGCCGTTCGCCCATCCCGTTTGTGCGCGGGTTTAATCCCGAAGATTGGCTCGCCCAACAAACTTTTTACAGCCATGTTGGAATGTATGCTTACCGGTTTGATGTTCTGCTCGAACTCACGAAACTGCCGGTTGGCTTGCTCGA
>JAUYTA010000094.1 GCA_030695265.1 Bacteroidota bacterium | reverse complement strand
GAAAAAGCATTGGCTGACAATGAGCTGACAACAGCAAAAATGCATTTCAATGTTGCACATTCGTTAAAACCTGCTGAAACCAATCCTCCACAGCGCATTAAAGAAATTGATGCGTTAATTGAGCAAAGAAACAAGGAACGTTTGGCCCAGGCACAACGCGACATAGACGAAAAATACCGTCAGTCAATTTCGGTCGCCGACAATGCTTTCAGGGAAAAAACATACGTTATTGCACGTTTGCGGTATCAGGAAGCACAATTGATAAAGCCTGATGAAACCTATCCGAAAAATCAGATCGCATTGATTGACAAGCTGCTGAACGAAGCCAAACCGGTTGAAACTTACGCCTTCGATGTACCGGAAATTCAAACTGCACCTCCTGTTTCGGCAAATGTATCCAAACCGGAAGAAACTGCACAGGCAACAGAAGCACGGGCACAATCATTCAGAACGGTTGATGATTACGACGAAGCCATTCGCAAAGCTGATGATTCATTTGGCATCAAAGATTATACAGTTGCCCGTTTCTACTATTACAAAGCCATTGAAATAAAGCCCAAAGAAGAATATCCGGTTAATCAGATCGAACTGATCCGCAAATTGGTTGATTCAGAATTGTCGTCAATCGATCGTTCAGGATACGACAAGGCAATTGCACAGGCTGATGAAGCTTTCAGCCAGCAGAATTACACCATCGCCAAGTTCTATTATTACAAAGCGCTCGAAATTAAATCGTGGGAAAAATACCCGAAGGACCGGATTGCTGAAATTTTGGCACTGACCAATTCGCTGCTTTCTGAAAGAGAAGAAAAAGAATACCGCGATATGATTGCAAAAGCCGATGAAGCCTATTTCAACAAAGACATTGCCATCGCTCGTTTTTATTACAACAAAGCAATCGCAATGAAAAGGGATGAAAACTATCCGCGTATCAAACTCAAGGACATCCAGAAACTGATTGATCAGGATGCCCGTGACCAGAAAAATATTGAATACAATAACGTGATTGAACTGGCAGATCAGGCACTTCAGGCTGAAAATTTCAGTATTGCACGTTTTAACTACAACCGTGCATTAAGCATGAAACCTGACGAAAAATATCCGAAGGATCAGTTGAAACGTATCAAGGAAGCATTGGAAAAACAAAATAATTAATCATAAAATAGTGAGCAGGTGACTTTGAGTCACCTGCTCACTAGTCACCCGCTCACTAAAATACCCAATAAATTGGAACTAAAAATAAAAGATCAGCTGATCAGATTGTACGAATCGCATTTCAGCGAAGAAGTGAGTTTTTTCGAACAGTTACCGGTTTCGGGTTCGTACCGCGAATATGCCCGGATGAAAAGTGCCAGCCATCAGGTTATTGGCGCACACAATCAGGATGTTAAAGAGAATGTGGCTTTTCTCGAATTTTCGGCACATTTCCGCAACAAGGAAATTCCGGTTCCTAATATTTATGCTGTCAGCCCCGATCAACTGAGCTATCTTCAGGAGGATTTGGGAAATACGACCTTGTTCGATTTCCTGACCAAAACCCGCGAAGCAGAAGGCTTTTCAGGAAAAATAGTTGCTGAATACAAAAAAGTGCTCCGCCAGCTTCCCCGAATTCAGCTGGTTGCCGGAAAAGACATTAATTACAGCGTTTGCTACCCACGCGAGGCTTTCGACAAACAATCGATGATGTGGGATTTAAACTATTTCAAGTATTATTTCCTGAAGCTGGCAAAAATACCTTTCGAAGAACAGGCGCTTGAAGATGATTTTCAGGCATTCAGCGATTACCTTTTGGCAGTTGACAACAATGCTTTTCTCTACCGCGATTTTCAATCCAGAAATATAATGCTGAAGGACGGGCAGGTTTATTTCATCGACTACCAGGGTGGCCG
>JAUYTA010000087.1 GCA_030695265.1 Bacteroidota bacterium | reverse complement strand
TCATCACGTTCGTTTCTTCCTTTTCGGCTTCAAAAATGATGGAACAGGCCGGGTCGATAATCAGTTCCAGAAACACAATGTGCACCGGCCAGAGCAACAAAGGCCAGTCGGCCACAAACACCGGAATGAGCGACAATCCGGCAATTGGAACGTGGATGGCAAAGATGTAACCCAGCGCTTTTTGAAGGTTGTCGAAAATGCGGCGGCCCATTTTTACGGCGCCCACAATCGAAGCAAAATTATCGTCCATCAGCACCAGCGACGAGGCTTCGCGGGCCACATCGGTTCCTTTTTCGCCCATCGCGATGCCAATGTTGGCCGCTTTCAGGGCGGGTGCGTCGTTTACACCGTCGCCGGTCATGGCCACAATTTCGCTGTTTCGTTTCAGCGCGTTTACAATCTTCAGTTTCTGCTCCGGAACCACACGCGCAAAAACATTCACATCCTTAATCCGCCCGGCCAACTCTTCTTCTGTCATTTCCTGAAGTTCAGGCCCGCTGATTGAAATAGTATGGTTTTTCAATCCGATTTCGCGGGCAATGTTCATGGCAGTCACCGGATAATCGCCCGTAATCATGATCACCCGAATTCCAGCCTGGTAACATTCGTTCACCGCAGCAGGTACATTTTCACGAATCGGATCCGACAAGGCAATCAAACCAATGAATTCAAAATCGAAATCATGCTGAATTTCCGGAAGATTTTCTTTTCCAATCAACGATTTGGCCACGCCCAGAACCCGTAATCCGGCAGAAGCCATTTCAGCCACTGCTGCTGAATATTTCGCAATTTCATTGGCAGAAAGATGGCACAATTCGAAAATAGCTTCCGGAGCTCCTTTGGTGGCAATGGTTTGCCGATGCTTTTCGTGATTGGTAAAAACCCTCGACATGGCCAGCAAATCTTTAGAAAGCGGATATTCTTTCACCATATGCCAGTCGGTATGAATGTGCTCAGTATTTTGCAGATAAGCCTCGCCCATGTTAGTAATGGCGCGTTCCATCGGATCAAACGGATTGGTCTGGCTCGATAGAATTCCGTATTCGATTATTTCATGAAACTCATCAGGGAAACCGTTTGATTTACTGACGGTATGAAAGTTCTCCCCATTGTAAAGACGGGTAACCGTCATTTTATTCTGCGTGAGTGTGCCCGTTTTGTCTGTGCACAAAACCGTTGCAGAACCCAGTGTTTCAACGGCTGAAGGTTTGCGTGTCAGCACATTTTTCTTCGACATCCGCCAGGCGCCCAAAGCCATAAAAACCGTCAGCACCACCGGAAATTCTTCGGGCAACATGGCCATCGCCAGTGTAATTCCGGCCAGAAAACCTTTCAGCAAATCGCCACGGGTAAGTGTATATACAGCGATAACCAATACGCACAATAAAATACCAATAATGGCAAGACGTTTAACCAATGTTGCCATTTCCGTTTTCAGCTTGGTCGGTTCTTCTACAACAGAATCGAGCGCTTTTCCTATTTTGCCGATTTCGGTATTCGAACCAATGGCGGTTACTTTTACGATGCCGTTTCCCTGAACGATCATCGATCCGGAATACACAAAAGGCAGATCGTCTCCTCCCGGATGGGTATTTTTGTCAGCGCCGTTCCATTCCGATTTGCGCACCGAAACCGACTCGCCGGTCAGCAGCGATTCGTCGGCCATCAGGTTCACCGAATACAAAACCGTGGCATCAGCCGGAACACGGTCGCCCTCCTGTAAAACCACCAGATCGTCGGTCACCACATCGCGCCCGGCAATGCGCTTTTCAATGCCATCCCGAATCACCAATGCACGCGGACTTGCCATGCCTTTCAGGGCATCCAGCGCCTTTTCGGTTTTCTTTTCCTGATAAAATTCGATCCCCATGATCACAAAGACGAAGCCAAGCAACATCAGCCCTTCCTGAACATCGCCCAAAATAAGGTACAAAGCGCCGCAGGCAACCAACAGCAAAAACATGGGTTCTTTAACCACGCCCCATGCAATCGCAAACAGATTCTTTGGTTTTGAAGAAGGCAATTCGTTCAGTCCTTCCTGAAGTTGTTTCTGCTGAACCTGATTGTTTGTCAGTCCTTTGTATTTTTCTGATTTTAAATCAATGGTCATGGCTATCTGATTAGAATATTCTAACTAATTGCATAAATAATTATTGTTTGCGGAAGATCTTTTCTAGCAACATTTCGAGCAGTCCAACCTCTGTCTGATCCAACTTCAGTTTAATCAGCTCAGCCATTTGTTTGTGTGCAAAATCGTGGGTATGATTGATTAACTTTCCTTTCACTGTAAGGTGAAAATGTGCACTGCGGCGGTCTTCATCCGACTTCACCCGGAAGATAAAACCTTTCTCTATCAGCTTGTCAACAGCTACTTTAGTGGTAGGTTTGGTCATGTGCATCTCGATGGCAAGTTCTGTCAGATTGGGGTTTCCCAACTGGCTGATGGTCTCCAGATAATTCATTTGCGTCAAGGTCAATTCCTTAAAATCGAATTGATCTTTGGCCGCTTCTTCCATGTGGCCAATCTCGCGCGAAAGTTTCGCAATAGCTTCAACCAGTTTTTCCATGGGGCAAATATAGTTAGAGTTTTCTAACAAACAAAAGGCCTCCCCCCAACCCCTCCGAAGGAGGGGAGAAAGAACACCGCCCTGAATAATTATTTTACCAATGATAAATCGATTCTGTTTGGTTTGGCTAATTCGGTGTCCGTTGGCTGAAGCCAACGGCAAAGAATAGATTCAGCTTTTGAATATGGAATCGTTAGTTTGAAATTCACATATCCTTTGCCTTCTCGCTTTAGCGGACGGATATGAAAATATTAGGTTCTTCGGATTTTAATCGGTAAGCTGTTAAAACTGCATACCGATTAAACAGTTTTCTGTGGCTTCAAATTTTATATCTTCGCAAACAATGAAAACATTTCAGGAAATACTGCTCCAAACCGATTTTTCGCAAAGCGATCTGGTGACTTTATTGCTCGCTGAAGGCGATAACCGAAAACTACTTTTTCAGCGGGCACAAGCTGTGAAGCTGCAAACGGTTGGCAATAAAGTATATTTCCGTGGATTGGTTGAATTCTCTAACATCTGCGCCAAAGACTGTCTGTACTGCGGAATCAGAAAAAGCAATGAAAAAGTAGCTCGCTATGAAGCCACCGATGACGAAATCCTGGAGGCCTGCCGGTTTGCATGGGAAAATCGATTTGGCTCGGTGGTACTTCAATCCGGGGAAGTTTCATCACCAGCTTTTGTGAATCGGGTTGTTTTACTGCTCCGGAAAATCAAGGAACTTTCCAACGGAGAGCTTGGAATTACCCTTTCGTGCGGAGAGCAGTCTATTGAAACCTACCGTCAATGGCGCGAAAGCGGGGCGCACCGATATTTGCTTCGGGTCGAAAGTTCCAATCCTGATCTGTACCGCAAAATTCATCCCGAAAATAATTTCCACAGTTTTGAGCGACGACTTCAGGCTTTAAAAGATTTAAAAACTGCTGGTTATCAGGTCGGAACCGGAGTGATGATTGGTTTTCCATTTCAAACCATCGAAGATTTGGCCAACGACCTTTTGTTCTTCAAACAAATTGATGTTGCCATGGTTGGAATGGGACCGTACATTGAACACGAAGATACTCCGCTATATAAATTCAGGAAAAACATAAAAACCAAACAGGAGCGGTTTGACCTTGCCCTGAAAATGGTTGCAACATTGCGTTTGCTGATGCCCGACATCAACATTGCCGCGGCAACAGCTTTACAGGCCATCGATCCGGCAGGTCGTGAAAAAGCGCTGACAATTGGGGCCAACATCCTGATGCCCAACTTAACGTCAGTAAAGTACCGCAAAGAATACCAGTTGTACGAAGACAAACCTTGCCTGGATGAAGATGCAGAATTGTGCAAAAACTGTCTGGAAGCGCGGATTGAAATTTCAGGCTGCGAAATAGGTTATGGCGAATGGGGCGATTCGAAACATTTTTTTAAACCGCAGATAGCTCAGATTATCACAGATTATATTAATAAAGAGTAAAACTTTGATTTGTGAATATTTTTGCAATCGGGGGTTGAAATTAATTTTAACTTTACGGCTCAACAAAATCAGCAAAAATTAAAAGTGACATTCAAATAACTCATATCAGTTAAACCAACATTTTATAAACCAACTATGAAACCAACAAGAAGAGATTTTCTAAAATCGGCATCGATACTCTCTGCCGGTGCTTTTTTCATTCCAAACATGATGAGTTGTTCGCCGTCGAACCGCATGAATATTGCGGTTATTGGCGTTGGCGGACAAGGAAAGTCGAACTGGAGCAAACTGATTAACCAGAAAGATCCGATGTGGAACGAAAATATTGTCGCACTTTGCGATGTGGATGACAACCGCGCTGCTGAAGGCTTTAAAGTCATGCCCAATGCCAAACGCTACAAGGATTTTAGGGTAATGTTCGACGAAATGCACAAGGAAATTGACGCGGTGATGATTTGCACCCCCGACCACACACATTTTCCGGCAGCAATGGCAGCAATGGAATTGGGAAAACACGTCATCGTTGAAAAACCGCTGGCACACAATATCTGGCAACTGCGCACCCTTCAAAAAGCCGCCAAACATTACGGAGTTGTAACCCAAATGGCAAACCAGGGACACGCAACCAATGGCATTCGTCAGGTAAAAGAATGGTACGAAGCCGGACTTTTAGGTAATGTTACTGAAGTAATTGCGTGGTTCGACGGGCCAACTTTTGGCCCCGGTAAATACTTCGATAAACCTGAAAGTTTTCCGCCTGCAGAACAACCTGTTCCGGAGTATTTCGATTGGGATTTATGGCTTGGACCGGCAGCTTTCCGCCCTTACAACGGTATTTATGCACCAAAAACATGGCGGAGCTGGTTCGATTTTGGCAACGGCGAACTCGGCGACTGGTGCTGCCACACGCTAGATGCCCCTTTCTGGGCGCTGGATATGGGAATGCCCGATGTAGTTGAAGCCGAATTTAAAACACCAGTTCCCGACAATGGATTTGTTTCAGAACAGGCCATTATTCGCTGGGATTTTCCTTCACGCGGAGAAAAAGTACCGATAACAATGCGCTGGTTTGAAGGTGGATTGAAACCTGAACTTCGTCCGGAGTGGAACCTTGAGAAATTACCAGGAAGTGGAATGATTATGGTTGGCGACAAAAACTGCCTGATGACTGGTGGTCGTCCGAACCAGCCTAAAATCTTATTGCCCGGCGATGAGTGGACCGAATTTCAGAAGAGCTTGCCCGCACAAACCATTCCACGTACTTTTGAAGAAAACCCGCAGCGCGAATGGATCGATGCCATTAAAAACGGCAAGGAATGTGGCTCGAATTTCGATTATTCAACAAAATTGATGGAGATGTCGCTAACCGGGGTTTTAGCCCAACGTTTCAACACCCGCATCGAATATGATGCAGCGAACATGAAAGTTACAAATCATCCGGAACTGGATGCCTACATAAAAGAACCGATGCGCGAAGGGTGGGCGTACGGCGAAAAGCTTTGATGACAGGGGTTTGTTGTTGAGACACAAAACACAGCATCCATTTTCATCCGGGGAGATGGATGCTGTGTAACCTTCTGGGCTTTCGAAATCCTGAATATGTTATATTCCAAGGAAATTCTATCTCTTTACCACAAGCTTTCCGGTTAAAACTTCACCCTTATAGTTTACCCGTACAATGTACACCCCATCTTTCCAGCCAGTGGTTTGTATTCGGGTATTCCGCCCGCGAAGGCTGGTTTGTTTTGTTTTAAGGATTTGTGATTCGGAGTAAACTTCCAAATCCCAACCGACAGTTTCGTCAAAAATGTTTTCTTTTGATTTTGATTCAATGGTGAGCGTAGTTTCTCCATTGGCTGGGTTGGGTGTAAACAAAAGCCCGTAACTCCCTACAAACTCCCGTTCAACAATGGTAAGATCGCTCCAGCCACAATCCCAGTATTGTTTAAGTTTAAATTTATGGATACCGGCAACAGTGGCAGAATAATATATCTGTTTACCGTAATCTGCATAACCTTCATCCCATCCCGAACCTTCAGGAAGACTGACCTCCCAGTAATAATCGTAACTATTGGTTGAGGTGTTATCGGTTAGGGCGGCAATCATGTAAGTGGTGCCAACATTGCCGTAAGAAACCTGGCAGTAGCCACAATTGGGATCGTGCAGGGGGCTGATACCGGGCATATCGGTGATAACATTTTTGCGGGGCAGGGTAACTGAGCCACAGCCGGTATTAATGGTCGCCTCTATCCAGCCGTTTCCATATTCGGTTGCATCAAAGGTGCATGGGTTTGAACCTTGTGTGGAAACACGTGTAATATTGGAGCTTTGATTCCAGGTGATGGTGTCCCCGGTTAGCAAGTACTGAATGGAATAGGAAGAACCCGAGGAGCAGGCGAGGGTGGATCCTGAGATGAATGGACTAACCGAGATCATAGCAGCGTGGGCATTGACACGGCCATAACCATAAGTATTATCAAAACCAGAAGTTCCCATATCTGTTGCGGTCTGTTGTAGAATTGTTCGTACCTGAGTTTCTGTCAAATCAGGCCTCACCGATAACATTAATGCCGCAACGCCTGCTACTTGTGGACATGCGGCTGAGGTACCACCAAAGTTGTTCATATAGTTTCCACTAGTTTCACCTAGGCTTCCCATTCTATCAGTGGTCGTGACATTACCATTTGAGTTCGCATCTCCACTTGGAGCAACTAAGTCCATCGAAGTTCCCCGTTGGCTATAACTACAAATTGTTCCTTGATTAGTTATTGCCCCAACAGTAATAACACCATTCACACTACCAGGATATAATACATCTGCATCACTGGGATAGTTGTTCCCTGATGAAAAAACAACTACAGTGCCATTGCCATTTCTACCAAAAGTCCTGGCACTGTCTATCGCCGCTGTAATATCGTTGGAAGGGGCTCCTCCACCCCAGGAACAACTGAGCACATCCGCCCTGTGCCATGCCCAATTGATGGCTTCTGCAATTTCAATATTTGTTCCAAAACCTTCAATTCGTATTCCGGATCCATCAATATAAGTTGCATCTGGGACAATGTTTACAGGTAAAATATTTACACTACTTGCAACTCCCCTGATCCCAGTTGCGTTGTTAGATGCTGCTACAATACCAGCACAAGCCATACCATGGTATTTAGTATCCAAACTATTGACATTTTGAGGCTCACCTTCCCCCGTGGCATTTCTTATGGTAAAACCTTCCAAAACACGGGTTCCCATATCTTCATGAT
>JAUYTA010000068.1 GCA_030695265.1 Bacteroidota bacterium | reverse complement strand
TCAGGATTTCGATTGATTCGATGTCATTGGGATTGATCTCGGAAAGGAAACCTGAATAGGGAATTCCATCGAGAACGATAAACGGCGCAGCATCGGCGCTAATTGAATTCTGAGCCCTGATTCTAAGTTTAGTATTTCCTTCCGGATCAGCTCCTGAACCAGTATTTATCACACTCATTCCGGCAACTTTCCCCTGTAGCGATTGCACAATAGAAGTCTGTGGCATTCCCGATAATTCTTCAGGTTTAATTGATATAATTGAACCAGTTACGTCTGTTCGTTTCTGAACACCATATCCTACGGCTACTACTTCTTCAATGCCAAATGTTTCTTCTTCCATTAAGACATTAACTGTAGTTCTATTCCCCACTGCAACTTCCTGTCCCGTCATCCCAATAAACGAAAATTGCACAATTGCATTTTCAGGAATATTGGGTAACGAGTAATTTCCGTTCCCATCGGTAATCGTTCCGTTGGTTGTACCTTTAACTACTACCGAAACGCCGGGAAGACTAGTGCCTGAAGAGTCAGTTACTTTACCGGAAATGTTTTTCTGCTGCTGCGAAAAAGCGGATGGTGTGTTTTTCGCTGTAATCACAATGTAACGGTTCACCATTTCGTATTTCAGGTTTTCGCCTGAAATAAGTTTTTCGACCACCGATTTGACCGTTGCGTTTTCAACATTGATCGAAACCGGACGATCGACCTTAAAAACATTGTTGTCGTACATGAACGAAAGATCGGTTTGCCGTTCAATTTCTTCGATCACATCTTTAACCGTAGCGCTTTTCAGCTTCAGGTTCACTTTGGTTGTTTGAGCATCCGATTCAGCATAACTCGACGTTAGGCCTACTACAAGAAGCAGAATTACAAGCATTTTCATAATCAGAAGTCGCTTTAGCCAGGGCGAAAACCTTTGCGGTTCTCTTCCTGCAATTAATTTTTTTTTCATAAATTTGTCTCATGTTTTTGCATTTTTCATAAGGCCATCGAGTTGGCGCTTTTAACCTTGTGAAATCTGCGATTAATAAAAATTGATTATCTATTAGAAGGTTTGTCGTTAGCGGCAAACCTTTTTGTTTTTAACCCATTGGCGTTTTATTTTTTTATTGGCATTGATATTTTTACTTGTTTGCCGTTTATTTCATAAGTCACAGGTGTAATGCGACTGATAATGGAAAGCAGTTCCATCAGGCTTTCTGTCTTGACTTTAAAGCTTAAGCGATTATTTAGTTGAATCGATTTGTCAAGCGTTATTTCCACGCCATACCATCGTTCAAGGTATTTGGTCACCTCTTCGAATGTTTCATTTTCAATGACCAGCTCGTCAGCGCTCCACGAAGTTATTTGTCCGATGTTTCCCTGTCGTGTACTAAATTTATTTTCTCCTGAATTGTAGGCTATGACTTCACCGGGAACCATTTTTCTGAGCAATTGTTTGTCGCGGAAAAGCCCAACGCTGCCTTCCACCAGCGCAACTTCAGAAATAAGGTCTTCAGGATAAGCCTTTACATTAAAGGTTGTTCCATATACTTCGAGCCTTAGTTTTTCAGCGTTTACAGTAAATAGTTGGCGTTCATTTTTTGTTACCTCGAACAAAGCCTCACCGGTTAGTTCAACATTTCGGGCATCCGAAAAACCTGAATTGTACTTTAATTTGGTATCACCGTTCAGCCAAACCTGGGAACCATCGGGAAGTACCACCCGGGTCTTGTGTCCATAAGGTGAATATACTTCAGTGAAGGAAGGATTGTCCATTTTATTTTGCAGGTAAAAGGTACCGCCAACGCCAAGGGCAATCAGTAAAATTGATGCAGCAATCCGAAGCATAAACCGGATAATTTTGGGTTGCTGTTTTCTGATGGAAATCCGTTTCATTACTTTTTGCCAGGCCAGTTCTTTTTGCGGAACAAATGACTCGGGTACATTTCCGGTGATGGAATAGATTACTTTCAGGTCGTCCAAAACAGTTTTGTTCTCCTGATCCTCCTTCAACCAGTTTTTGAGTGAGTCTTCTTCAGGCTCATTCGGATTCCGAAGCTTATTTTGGATCTGTTCCCAGGGTGTCTCGTTCATTGTTTTATTTGCTTTTCGTGAATAAGTAACTTAAAAGTAGAAATACCCCCAAAAGAAATGTGAAAAAATTAGGATGATTTTCTAATCCTGGAAAATTTCTATTTGAGAGATAA
>JAUYTA010000039.1 GCA_030695265.1 Bacteroidota bacterium | reverse complement strand
CCATATTCAGGATCGTAACTGTGCTGATCGAGCCAATGAAATGCTTTTTTTGCAAGTTCAAGCGCTGAAGTATCGTTTGTTTGCCGCACGTATGCAGCCAATCCGTAAATGGCAAATGCATTTCCATAAGCCTCTTTGATGATCCGATCAGCTTTCCCCGATTTCAGTACATTTCCCTGCTGATCGACGAGGTTAAAAAATCCTCCCAGCTTTGGATCCCACATTTTATCTTTCAGGAATTGAACGCCGTGGCTGGCCATCTTCAGGAAATATTCTTTTCTTTCAGGATAAAACTCGGCGACCGTTGAGCAGGTCCAAACATGGCGCGATTGGGTTACAATCATTTTATTCTGCGAACCTTTCATCTCCCATTTGTAATCGAAATCGCTCAGAAAACCGCCGTAAACACTGTCGATGGTTCGCGGATACCAAACGTCCAGAATTCCTTTGTTCAGGGCTTCCGATAATTCGTTGAATACTTTTTTGTCGTCCGGGTTCATTTTTTTCTCCTGAACCGAGCAGGAAGAAAACAGCTGTAAAAGCAGTAGAAGGAAGGGTAGAATTTTTGTGGTCATTGGGTTGTCAGTAAGGTTGGTTTGGAGGTTCTAGAAATCGAGGCGGTAGAGAACGGTTGTACTCAACAAATTATTGAACTGGTTGCTTTTCCAATACCAGAGCGGATCTCCCGGCTGTTCGCGAATGGGCAAAAGGGAATATGCTCCGCGAAGATCGACAAAAAGCCGATCGGTAAACTGAAACCGAAAACCCAGGAATCCCTCAAGATCAATTGCATTGAACGGACGCTGGTCTTCTTCCGGAAATATTCCATAGTCGTTGTATTCGTTACCGCTTAACAGGTATCCGGGAGATACTCCGACCAGAAACGATATTTTTTCGCTGGTGCGAATTCCCAGATAAAAAGGAAGATCGACGTAATTTAACCGCATAACATATTTGATCTGGCCATTTGTCGCCAGCGAATCTATGTTCCGGCTACCTTTTTGCATGAATTTGAGCTCCATACCGATGAAAACCATTCGCGAAAGGTTGGTTTGTACATAACCTCCCAGCGCGATGCCCGGTTTGCGGTAGCCTTTGTATAAATCGCCGTCAACCTGTGATGCATTGAATCCGGCAATCACACCACCTTCAAACTGCTGCGAAAAACCAACACTTCCGGCAAAAACTACCAGAAAAATCAAGATTGTTAATCGTTTCATAATCCTTTAGTTAATTGTTCTTTCAATATTTCAACACCTTTTCCCGCTTTTTCCTGAATGTAGGTTACATTCCGAATAAACACCGACGGACGTTCAGGGTCGATCACGAAAATAGGCGTACTTTTTTTTGCATAGTTGACCAATCCCGCAGCCGGATATACATTGAGCGAAGTGCCGATCACCACCAGAATATCTGCACTTTCAACCAAAGGAATGGCATCGTCCATTGCAGGAACAGCTTCGCCAAACCAAACAATGTGCGGACGAAGCTGACTTCCTTTTGCGCACTTCTGACCGAATTTCAGTTCCCAGCCATCAATGTCATAAATCAGCGACTCG
>JAUYTA010000776.1 GCA_030695265.1 Bacteroidota bacterium | reverse complement strand
ACCTTTGTTCTCTGTTGTTTTTATTGCAGCATAAGTTCCTGCGGAAAGTCCCATCAGAATCAGGTTGTTCGTTTCAATATCAGGAAGAATATTGGACATGTTTAGTGTTGGGTCAGCTATATTGGCCAGTGTTTTCTGGATAAACCAGAAACCAATAACAAGGTAGAAAAGCACTGCCTGTAACCGGTGTATGCTAACCCCACTGCTATCAGAAAGTATGTCGATCAGAAAATTGTCGCCGGGCAAATTCTGAATGAGGCCTTTGGTGTTCGCCTGATCCTGGTCGGAATTGTCGGTAATTCTTGCAGCCATTGTTGTTGCAGAGCTAATCCCCAGCAGAATAAGAATACCTTCAGTCAATGTAGGGATCTCCTGATATTTCAGAATGACCGCCATAAAACCCGACAGAATAATTACAGTCCACCAGGTTAGCTGGGTTCGTGCATAACTGTAAGGTTTTTTTGTTTTCCGGGTGCTTTCATCGAGAAGGATTCCGTGTTTCACATTTAAATAAAGTACAAGCGCGGTCAATGCTGTGAATACAAGCCAGAAAATTATCTTTGGATTCATATAATATGTTTTTATGCCTACTCTTTTGTGCGGATTTTCGGCAATTCCGTAAGTGAATTCTAACTGATGGTACTAAAATTAAGAAATTGATTTACGAGAGTCAATAGCACAAACGTGTCATTTTCATCGCTCTACTGATTATAAAATCGGTTATTAATGGGAAAAGGGTGTCTGCACGAACAATTTTTCGCAGTTAATTCAAATAATTTGATGTTTGAAGTAAATTAGTGATTGATTTAGGGTTACCTAATTCGTATTTTTGGGATTAATATATATAAGGTATTTGATTCAGTTGAAGTTATTACTTATTCAATCAGTTTATTTCAAAATGGAGGACAGAAATAATTCGGTTGTTTTTACTGATAAGATTCATGAAGGAAACATGGATACTTCGAAGGATAAGGTGGCTGTTTCTGCTGAAATGACTTCGCATGCCAAAGTATCGGATGATGATCCTGTGCAACTTTTTGATTGCTGTCTGGTTGATCATTCAGGGCGGCAGTTTGCCTGCGCTCACGATCATTGCCAACACCAGAGCAGTTGTTTTAAAACCGATCAGTTACAGGAAAAACTTATCTTCCACGAACTACGATTTCACCCTGAAGACAGAATGATTTGGTGCAAGGAATCTTTTCCTGATATTCTTAAGTTTATTGGCTCTGAACCGATTGTTGAATTCCCTGATTACCGGTTTATATTTAATCACAGGTATATCCGTAAAGATGGAAGCATTTCGCAGTTCATGCACGAAGGTTCGCTTACATTTACCAATGACATCTGGATGCCGACTCTGAACCTGAAAGTGTTTTTCGAAATAGCTGATATCAAGCCTGATGAAACCATTGTTCTCACATTGTTCCGGTACGATGCTGACAATGGATATCAAAAAGTTTTCAGTAAAGAATACGGAGGAATTTGCAGTTCATTTTTATCGAAACGTGAATTGGAGATTATCAAACTTTGTCATGAAGGCATGAGCAGCAAAATGATTGCTGAGAAGCTAAACCTGAGTATTCATACCGTTAAAAATCACAAACGCAACAGTATGGAGAAAACTACGACACATAACATCACCGAACTGATCCATTATTGTATTAAAAACAACTGGATGTAAATTCTCACATTCTCATATTCTCATCTTCTCATTTTCACATCTCCTCATCACGTTTCCTTACCACCACTTTCCCTTTCCATTTTCCACTGCGATAATACACAAGCAGAATGAGCATCCCGATAAATGTTCCCATTGGTTCGGCCCACCAGATCCCGTTTACACCAATCAATCCGGAGATAAAAATTGCTACCGGAATACGGACAATGTACAAGGCGGTAAAAGTTGCAATCATTGGGATTAAAGTGGCTCCTGCACCTCTCAGGAAACCGGTAAAACTAAACATGACAGAGAAAAGCAGATAAAATGATGAAACGATCAATAAATAATCCTGACCAATTTTGATCACATCAGGATCGGTGGTAAACAACGACATGATGTGTTTTCCAAACAAAATAATCAGCAAAGAAGCAATAATACAATAAATGGTAGAGAAAAGAAGCGTAGCCTTTAGCCCGGTTTTGGCGCGCCGTTCTTCGAATGCCCCCAGGTTTTGCCCAACAAAGGCCGATAATGCCGAAGAGAAGGTGATGGCAGGCAGTTTTACAAACGAGTCGATACGCATTGCTGCCGAATAAGCTGCTACAGCGTTGGTTCCAAAACCATTCACGATGCTCATGATGGCCATCATCCCGAATGCAACAAACGATTGCTGAAATCCTGTTGGTAGCCCAATTCGGATACAGCTTTTAAAAATATCGCGGTCGAACAAATATTTACGGAAAGACAATTTGATGATCGGATGTTTTTTGTTGAGATAAATGACAGCGGTAAGGAATGCGCCACCTTCAGAAAGAATAGTTGCAAATGCGGCTCCCTGAATTCCCCATTTGAAGACGATCACAAAGAGAAGGTCTAAGATAATATTGTTGATGGTGGCAATCATCATGAAATACAGCGGAGTTTTTGAATCGCCCAATCCGCGCAATATACTGCTGAGACCACTGAATCCGAAGAAAAAGAACATTCCGAGCAGGTAAATATTCAGGTAACTAATTGCTTCGGGCATGATATCTTCAGGCAAACCCATTAAGATGAATATATGTTCGCTGAAAACAATTCCAAGAATGGTGATTAGAATAGACGAACCGAGAAAAAAAATAAAAATGGTATCGATGGTGCGTTTTACTTCATCAATTTTTTTAGCGCCGAAATATTGTGAAATAACCGTTGATGCTCCAGAGCCGACCCCAATCACCAGAGAGATAAGGGCGAAAATTATGGGGAACGAAGCGCCAACAGCGCCGAGCGCTTCTTTCCCGATATACCGGCCAACAATGATGCTGTCGATAATGTTGTAAAGGTTCTGAAATATATTTCCGAGCACCAGCGGAACGGAAAATTGCAGAATCAATTTCGCCTCTTTGCCAACTGTAAAGTCTTTCATTTAACTCTGATAAGGCTGCAAAACTCACGAATTTATTACTGAAATCAAAATATGAACTGATGAGTTGGGTTTCGTGAAAATATGCCTTAAATTATTTGTTCTGTATAGAAAATAAAAACTGGTTCTATAACGGATAGTGTGGGTAAGAATTTTTACTGACTGCAAAGTAAATTTCAGACGGAGAAGTTATTTGCTAAAAAAACCTTATTTTCAATTAAATTAACCTTAGTAGTACGAATAATCCCCCTAGTTTTTAACCTTATTTATTTATCTGAAAATCAATAAGGTAATAAGGTTAAATTCACAGTCACGAACCACTACTACTAAGGTTGCTTTGGCAAATAAGGTTTAAAAAAATGAATATTCCTGAACCAATGATAAAAGAGGTTACTCCGGACAATGCGACAATACCCACAGTTCGTTATAGAACCTAAAAACTACTATTTTTGTCTTGCATACTGGTTAAATAATTTGGTTTCTATCCTGCATACAAGATTTGACGATGAAGAGAATACTTTTTGTTTGTCTTGGCAACATTTGCCGGAGCCCATCCGCTGAGGCAGTTTTTAATGCAATGATTGAGAAAGATGGACTCGGAAATAAATTTCAGTGCGATTCGGCTGGCACAGCAGCATATCATATTGGCGAACGTGCTGATTACCGGATGAGGCAGTTTGGCTTAAAAAGGGGATACAATCTGACCAGTATTTCCCGGGCATTTCATCCGAACAGTGATTTCGAAAGGTTTGATTATATCATTGCGATGGATCGCCAGAATGTACGCGATTTAAAAAGTGTTGCACGAAACGAAAACGACCGGAAGAAAATCCATCTGATGACCGATTTCAGTTCTAATCCAAACCATGATTGCGTTCCTGATCCGTATTACGGAGGCGATGCCGGTTTCGAGCTGGTTCTGGACATTCTGGAAGATGCTTGCGAAGGGTTGATTGCCAGAATCAAATGATAACCCGACAACCAACAACTTTTATATTTTCTGATTACAGAATTCTACTGCGACTGGGTCTGACCACTGCGACTGATTACTGGGACTGACCACTGCGACTGCGACTGACCACTTTCCCCCGTTAGCCAATTACTGCGTCCAGAATTCGTTCGACGTGTATTTTTGTGGTATTAAGCAGTTCAATATCTTCGATGTCGCTGCTTCTCAAAATAAAAGGCAATTCTGTTCCTCCAAGTATCAGGCTGTCAATCTGGCCTTCATTGTACATCCGGTGGGCAATTGAAAGCAACCGGTTCTTCGTTTCAGGCAAAAACCGGCCTCTCACCAGCTCTTCCATATATACCTTGTCAATGTATTTTCGCTCTTCCGGCATGGGAGTAATGATTTCCATTCCGGCGGCTTCAAAACCTAACTGAAAAAAATCACTTTCCATGGTCGAAATCGTTCCAAATAAACCAAGCCGGCGAAGGCCTTTCGAATGTGCATAAGCTATTGTTGAATCAACAATACTGACCATTTTAGTTTTCACTCGCTCAACAAGTGATACATAAACCAAGTGTGGAGTGTTTGATGCTAAAAATATTACTTTGGCACCTGCTTTCTCCAGAACAAAAATTTCTTCGGAAAGAAAATCAACCAGTTCGTCCAATTGATTTTTGGAAATCAGGTCCATCATGTGGGTCATGTTGATGCTGTTGATTATGACAGAAGGATAGTCGCGTTTTCCTGTGCGTTCCTGAAAGCGGGAAATTAGCCGCTGGTAATAGTCAACTGTTGATGCCGGGGCAATTCCCCCAATCATTCCAATGGTTTTGTAATGTTTTAACATACTTTAAACGGTATATAGAGTGTCAGTTTATTTTTATTTTGATTGTCCGTTTGCATACCTTTTTGGCATTTTGCGTTAGTCAGTTGTGGTCATTTATTGTCATTCTGTTGTCATTTCTTTGCAACTTAATGACTACCATATGACAATTGAATGACACTTTTATGACATTGGGTAATATTACGGACATCCATTATTTTCCTTTTTCCTTTTTCCTCTTTCCAATCTTCCTTTCATCCTCCCGATCGTTTGACTTTGTAATTTTCGTTTTTCAGGATATCAATTACCTTGTTGCAAAAATCACCCTGAACCAGGATTTCTCCATCCTTGGCCGAACCTCCCACGCCACATTTGGTTTTCAGTATTTTTGCCAATGCTTTGAGGTCTTCTTCAGTTCCCACAAAGCCGGTTATCAGCGTGGCCTTTTTACCGTTTCGCTGCTTTTTGTCGAGTTGAACACGCAAATCCTGCCTGTTTGGCGGCAGTGTTTCCGATTCGTTCCCGGAATTATTTTCGTATTGAAAATCGGGGTTTGTTGAATATACCGTTCCCAGTCTTTCTTTCCAGTCGTTGGCCATCTTTCCTGAAATTTGGGTTCAAAGATAACAGATTTATTCCTTCCATAGTACCTCTTCTCTGATACTTCCGGCACAATGATGAGGAATAGCCATGTTCAGAATTTCAAGTATGGTTGGAACCATGTCCTCACCCATAATTTTGCTGCTGACCTTTACACGCTTTACCGAGCTGCCATGCATGATAAACGGGATGTTTGAATTGTCGTTATAAATTGTCCGCTGAAATTTATAAACAGGTTGCCAGCCGTCTTCGAGCTGGTAGAGCACATCGCCCGAACGTTTAAAATTAAAGGAGTTGGCAATTACAGCCAGTTGTCCTTTGGCATAATCGCCCTGTGCAAACGACGACGACGGAAGGGCAATTTTTACACCCTCAAACTGATTGATGAAATTGGCCGTTTTGGTTTGAATATCTTCCGGCGAAATGTTCTTTTTTTCGAGCAACTCGCGGTTAAAATACAACTGCTGATCGCCTACAATTTCAATATAATCGCCTTGTCCGTATGTAATATTCAGGAACGATTTTAATAGTGCCACAGCGCTTTCGGGCGAGAACGTTCCGACTGGCATGTTGAATTCTTCTTTCAGATAATTGGCCGGATAGGTTGATGAACAGGTCGATGTTAGTACCACCAGTGTGTTTCCCTTGCCAAACATTTTGTCCAGAAATTCCATAAGCGATGCAATATCCTGATCTAGTCGAAGGTAGGTGTCTTGCATTTCTACGGAAACCGGTCCGAACGAGCTGTTCTCGTAATCCATCGAAGTAAAGGTAACCGCGAGAAAATCAGGAAATTCATCAGATCCAAGTTTTTCTGCGTGTATCAGGTTGACTGCAAAATCTTTTACAATCGTATTTCCGTGCGGGGTAGTTTTCAGGAATTTATAACTTCCGGCCTTTTCTTTTATTTTTTTCAGATCGTAAGGGAAAGTGTTCCATTTGTCGTAGTAGCCTTTTTCGAGAACGTAGTTATCAGGCAGGCTTTCCTCGTAGCTATTTATGGGCAAAAGTGTAGTCCAGTCTCGCTGGGTATAAATTTTGGCAAGTCCTTTCTCGTTGAACTGGCGAACCCATTCAGGAAAAATATCAACATAGTACGAGCTTGAAATCATGTTGCCGTTTTGAGAGTCGAACCAATAAGCCCCATTAGCAGCATGTCCGGCTGAAAGTACTGCGCTGATATCGTTCATGGCCACGCTGAAAACTTTCGATTTGTTGCGGGTATTGATTTTTATGAGGTCGCCAATGGTAGGTGACAACAATTTTGCTGCCGATCGTTCACCATCTTTTGAATCACTTCCTACCGTGATGAAATAATCGTCGGCAATGCAGTTGATTTCCTTTCTTTTCAGACGGTCGTACCAGCTATCGTTCACAATTCCGTGTGCTGCCGGATAAACACCCGTAAAAAGCGTGGCCGTTCCGGTTGAAATTTTCTGGACATGCAAATCGAGATGGGCATTGCTGAAAACGGCCCCTTCGTTTACCAACCGTTTAAAGCCACCCGGTTGAAATTTATTCCAGTAACGCGTAAGGTAATCGGTACGCATCTGATCGACCGAAAGCACCACCACCAGTCGGGGAACTATGGGCTCTGTGTTTTTATTGCTTTGAGCATTAAGAGAATTTACTGATAGAAATATCAGTAAAACTGAAACAATTAGAATATTTATTTTTGTCATTGTCGGTTTTATTTGGGTGGCAAAAGTATAAAAACAAAAACTTATCCCCAATTAATAAAGAAAACGCAACATGAATAAGAAAAACTATTTCGTCTTGATTTTCTTCCTGTGTTTTTCCGTTTATAAGCCTGAAAATAAC
>JAUYTA010000027.1 GCA_030695265.1 Bacteroidota bacterium | reverse complement strand
TAGTGTATTATTTTCAATGATCTTCAACATCATAATCTTCAAAATGCATATACAAAAAAAGGGACTTTACCGTGTAAACAATAAAATCCCTTTTTAAAAACTCACTGATCGCAACAGATTTACATGAAGTCATTAAGTTGCACTGAAACGATAAATGACAACTAATGACAACCAATGACAACAATTTACTGCCGGCTATATGAACAAATACAATCAATAAACATGCGTTTCCTTTACACCACTCCCTGGGCGATCATTGCATCGGCTACTTTAATAAATCCGCCAATGTTGGCGCCTTTTACATAGTTGATGTGACCATCTTTTTCGGTTCCGTATTTCACACAGGTTTCATGAATATTGATCATGATCTGGTGCAGTTTGGCATCCACTTCTTCTCTCGACCATGGCAAACGCATTGAGTTTTGTGTCATTTCAAGTCCTGAAGTTGATACACCGCCGGCATTTGCTGCTTTGCCCGGTCCGTATAGAATTTTTGCAGCAAGAAATACTTCAACAGCTTCAGGAGTTGAAGGCATGTTGGCTCCTTCTGAAACTGCGAAACAACCATTTGCAACCAATATTTTGGCGTCGTCTTCGTTGATTTCGTTTTGAGTTGCACATGGGAAAGCCGCGTCACATTTGATTCCCCATGGAGTCTGGCCTTCGAAATATTCAACATTGTACTTGTCAGCATATTCTTTGATGCGTCCGCGACGGATATTTTTCAGTTCAAGTACATAAGCCAGTTTTTCTTCGTCGAAACCTTCAGGATCGTAAACAAAACCGGTAGAATCAGACATTGTAACCACTTTTGCACCCATCTGAATTAATTTTTCAACGGCATATTGCGACACATTTCCCGATCCGGAAACTACCGCAATTTTTCCGCTTAAATCCTGACCACGGGTTTTCAGCATTTGGTCGGCAAAGTAAACCGCTCCGTAACCAGTTGCTTCCGGACGGATCAAACTTCCGCCCCATTCTATTGCTTTTCCGGTCAATACGCCTGTAAATTCATTCCTGATGCGTTTGTATTGTCCGAACATATAACCAATCTCACGTCCGCCAACGCCAATGTCACCGGCCGGAACATCGGTATTGTTGCCAATGTAACGTTGCAACTCGGTCATAAAGCTTTGGCAGAAACGCATCACTTCATTGTCCGATTTTCCTTTGGGATCAAAATCAGAACCACCTTTTCCGCCACCCATAGGCAGCGTTGTCAGGCTGTTTTTGAATACCTGTTCGAAAGCAAGGAATTTCAGGATACCTAAATTTACAGTCGGGTGAAAACGAAGTCCACCTTTGTATGGTCCAATTGCGCTGTTCATCTGGATGCGGTATCCCCTGTTGATCTGAATTTGTCCGTTGTCGTCAACCCACGGAACGCGGAACATCATCACCCTTTCAGGCTCTACCATGCGTTCCAGTACTTTGGCATACTGGTATTTCGGATTTTCCTGAATGAATGGCATCAGCGATTCAACCACTTCTTTTACAGCCTGATGAAACTCAGTTTCTCCCGGATTTTTGGCAATTACTTTTGCCATGAACTCGTTTACTTTTACGTCTAAAATGTTAGCCATAGTTGATTTTTTTTAATATTTTATCGATTGTTGCAATTTTTTCTGAAGTTAAACCATTTTTCAGCGCATAAAAATAGTTACCAATCACGAAGGCAGCACTTCGATGACATGCATTTACGTGTTTTACGTACGGGGAAACTGATAGAAGAAAAATGTTACCGGAGTTTGCTGATAATCGGGTTGAATGCTTTTGAGAAAACCATTACCCTGTCGCCTATTTTCAAGTTTTCAAGGTCATTTTCGAAGGCAATGACTTTGATGATCTGATTGTTTCCGGAAATAACTGTCACTATATAAATAGTGTCCTGTTTATCGATGCGTGCAATTTGTCCGGTAATCTGCACTTTTCCGCTGATGCTGTTGTCCAAAAACACCTCTTCAGGTTTTCCTGTCCGGGAAATTGTGCCGTTTTCGATGCAAAGTACCTGAGAGGCCAGTCGGAACACCTCATTTAAATCGTGACTGACAATGAGGGTGGTTACACCCAACAATTGGTGAGCTTGTGCAATTTCATCCTGAAGTGTGGAGCGCATTTCAGCATCAAGCGCCGAAAGTGGTTCGTCCAAAAGTAATAATTGTGGTTTTCGGGCGAGGGCGCGCGCAAGGGCAACCCGCTGTTTTTGTCCTCCGGATAGGCCATTGGGTTTCCGTTTTCGGAGTTCAGACAAACCAAACATTTCCAGTAATTCATTCAGCGTTGACTGGTTTTTTTCGGGCTGGGCAAACTGAATGTTTTGTTCCACCGTCATGTTTGGAAACAATGCGTAATCCTGAAACATCAAGCTGATGTTGCGCTGTTGAGGCACAATGTTGATCTGTTTTGCCGAATCGAACCAAACTGTATTTCCAAACCGGACCAATCCTTTATCCGGAATTGTTAATCCGGCCAGAATTCGCAGTAGAGTGGTTTTTCCTGCACCCGACTCACCAAACAAGGCAATCAATTCGCCAGCCGGAATCGTCGCCTGAATGTCCAGATTCATCGGGCCATTGGCAGTCAGCATCCGCTTTTCAACATCGATACAAATTACATCATTCGCCATGTGTCGTATTTTTTATTGACGCTATAAATGGTGGTGAGCAAAACCAGCGAAATCAGGAATAAAATCAGGGCATATTGGTTGGCAGCTTCAAAATTGAGCGCCTGTACCTCATCGTAAATCGCAATGGAAGCCACGCGGGTTTCGCCGGGCATGTTACCGCCCACCATCAGCACAATTCCAAATTCGCCAATGCTGTGTGCAAAAGTGAGCGCTACAGCTGTAATAATTGAAGGTTTGATATTGGGAAGCAACACCCTGAAAAATGTAATCATCTTCGATTTTCCGAGCGTGTAGGATGCTTCGCGCAGACTATCGGGCAAAGCGCGCAACCCATTGTGCAACGGCTGGACCATAAAAGGCAGACTGAAAATGACCGATGCGATCAGAATTCCTTCGAAAGAAAATGCCAGGCGAACATCGAATGCACGGCCAAGCCAATCGCCAAACCAGTTGCGCGGACTGTAAATCACCAGCATATAATAGCCGATTACCGAAGGTGGCAAAACCATTGGCATACTTACCAATGCTTCAATCAGTGGTTTTATCCTGACCTTGGTGTAGGCCAGCCAATAAGCAAATGGCAGCCCGATAACAACCAAAATGATTGTGGTCGAAACAGCCAGTTTCAGCGTAAGGAGTATCGTTTGTAAAAATTCATTGTCCATATTATTCCAATTTGAAGATTTGAAGATTTGAGAATGTGCAGGATTCATTTTCAAATTTTCAAATCGCCACATTTTCAAATTATTGTTTTTTCATCAGCGAAACCTCGTTTGCTTTTACCAGCGCCTCCACTTCATCGCCAATTCTCAGGTCGAGCAAATCGACTGAGCGGGTGGTGATGGCCGAAGTAACAACATATTTCTGAAATTGCAGGCTTATTTTGCTCAGCAATTCACCACGATCAATGTGCTGAACTATGCATTTCATCCTGTTCCGCATACTAATCATTCCGGAAAGGTTCCTGGCCAGCGATACTTCGGTTTCCTTAAAAACCAGATCGATCGTATTGCCGGTTTGCAGCCATTCCGGTTGGGTGGCCGATTCGATCAGCATGGCCGAAAAGCCGTGCCCATCAACATCCACATCCACCAGAAGAATTGCTCCCGATTGTTGTATTCTCGATATTATTCCTGATAGTTTGTTCATTTTGGCAAAGTAAAACCATATTTTTCAAAGATAACCCTTGCAGCAGTACTTGAAATAAATTCAGCAAAAGAAAATGCGGATTTATTACCTTTTGCATGATTTAGAATTACATACGCCTGTTCAAGAGGTCGGTGAGATTTGTCATCAATCAGAAAATATTTTCCCTGATTGCTCATGGATGGCGATAAAGCCAGCGACAATGCGATCAAACCTGCCTCCGCATTTCCTGACAAGCAAAATTGTGCAGCCTGAGAAATGTTTTCGCCATAAATCAACTGTTTTTCAACGCTTTCATAAAGTCGGTAAAACTTCAATGCTTCCACCGACCGCTGGCCATAAGGTGCATGTTCAGGATTGGCAGTTGCTATTTTGATCTTTGGTTTCTCTGCCAAAACAGACAAGCCTTTGCTTACATCCAAACTTGCACTCCACAAAACAATTCGGCCAATTGCATACAATTTAGGATCGGTCAGCGTTAATCCGGCTTCTTTTAACTTTTGAGGATACACAATGTCAGCCGAAAAATATACATCGAATGGCGCTCCGTTTGAAATCTGCGTAAAGGCATTGCCTGACGAACCATAAATGACTTCGATGTTTGCCCCTGAATTGGTTTTTCTGAATTCTTTAACAACTTCATCCATCGCGTAACGCAAATCGGCTGCCGCCGCAACTTTTACTGTCTGCGCCTGAAGTCCAATACTTATGGACATCAATAAGCTGAATATTATTTTCTTCATCTTCAAATATTTTGATTTATTTGCTTTCTGCAAGTATAGGATTTTTATACAATTGCGGCTTTATTGTCAGCATCAAATAAGCGTATTGCGGGAATTTAGTTTCCACTATTGTCGATTTGTATTTCAGCATCTTTGTTCCATCGGTTACAAAATAGCCGCACCAGGCAAACTGCACAGCCGTTTCATCTGAGAATTTGTAATTCAGCACCACATCCAATTCGGATCCTAAATTTTTTGAAATATCATTCGTGCCCAATTTCATATTTTCGGCAAGCCTAAATCCAAAATAAGTAATCTCAGAACTTAGCTTTTTACTTAGTTTCAGGTTGACACCACCAAAGTAGTTGATTAAACCGCCTTTTGGCAAAGTTGCCCAATATTCCATGAAACCATTAAAAATATGATTTACGCCGTAGGGCAATTTATTGAAAGTATTGGTTTTGGTCGCCGCCAATGTGCTTCCGGAGCCTGAATAATAATCGGCTCCAACTAATCCGCCAATTTTATCGGTAAAAGTGTAATTGACTTTTAATGCCAGTAAATATGCATCCAAATCAACTGTCGGTGTGCTTTTCCCAAACTGATAATAGCCAGTCAGCAAAAACCCAAGCAGCAACTTTTCGTTCTTCTGTTGCAAAGTACCGCCGGTGGTATAACGATGGTATAGCTCCTGATCAGTTTTGCTTTTCATGAAACCTTCATCAACACCCAGCAAGCTCAGATCAAGTCCTCGTGCAAGTGTTTTGGTAAGGTGCAGAAATGCCAGTTGTTTATACATTTTGCTGACACTATAATATGATGTATCTGCATTGTAAACTTTCTGGTTGTTGTATGCATAGGCCAGCTGAATATCGAAACCTTGAGCAAAATACCTGAACTGCGCCAAATCATGGGCATTCCCCGTGTTGCTCCAGGGTGAAAGGCTGAACAAACGCCCATCTTCAAACAGAACTCCCTGCCTGCCAATCTTAAAACTTGTGCCCGAAAATAAAAGCAATTCTGTCCATGCTTCGTAAATGCCCAAAGTACCCGTACCTGTTCCTTTGGTATCCGTTTCGCCAAACACGCGGGCATCCTGCAAAACCAAACGAGCATTTAGAACACTGCCTTTGTAATTGAAATTCAGGCGGGTGCGCTGAAGTGTGAACAAAGCTGGTTTTATTCCGTCTGGCAACGGCTGGTCAAATCCTTGCCGGAACTCTGAACGTGGCCGAAACTCGGCATCAACAGCAGTTTGCCCCAATGTTTTTCCTGAAAAACTGAGAAAAAAAAGCAATCCTCGGATCGCAAATGCGTATAGCTTTCTCATGCGTCTGCGATATAAACCAATTTAGATAACGGTGGTCAAAAAAATTTAAAGGTTGATTTCGACGTTGATCTGAGCCACCACTTTTTTTATCTCCGCCTGAATAATCAAGTACTCCCGAAGCATACGTTCTCCGTAACCTGAAATTGCAGTACCGCCACCTCTGGCGCCGCCGCGTTGCTTAATAACCAAGGGCGAAGGAGCAATCCGGTTCATTTCGTCAATCATGGTCCAAACGTGCTGGTAGGAGATTTCCATATTTTTTGCGGCTCCATTTAAGCTGCCACATTTCCTTATTTCATTGAGCAGTTCTGTTTTCAACGGATTGATAAAAACCACACCGTCCTTTTTGATCGAAATATGGCAATCCACTTCAATCATGGCAAATGGCATTTACAGTTATCGTTTTTACAATCGCAGGGAGTACCGATAATCACTTCGGTCGATTTAATGATGGCAAATGCTGTATCACCCGGTTTCAGGTCTAAATCAGCAATCGCATCTTTCGAAATAATGGCCGAAATAATATTTCCATTACCCAAATCGAGCATCACTTTCGAGGTTATCAAACCTTCGTCAACTTTCAGGATTTTACCTTTGAGCTGGTTTCTTGCACTTAGTTTCATATCCAATATTTTAGAATTTGAAACCCGGCAACACAAGGTTTGTACCAATATTGCCAATTGGTAGATTATAAGGAATTTACTTAAATGGCGCAGTATTAGAAACTACGTTGTGGTAGGAATAAAGAGGCGGAATTCACAAAAATGTAGGTAAAGTGGAGTTTTTATATCTCGATGATATTGTTCTTAATGGCGAATTTCACCATGTCAACCGTGCTTTTCAGGTTGAGTTTTTGCATGATGTGGTTTTTGTGCGACTCGACCGTTCTCACGCTGATGAAAAAACGGTCGGCAATTTCCTGGTTGGTGTAGCTTTCGCCCCATAATTTCAGGATTTCAATCTGGCGCGAGCTCAAATTGGCAATGTCGGTATTCTGACTCAGCTCATCAGCTTTCAGGTTCGAAATGTAACGGTTCAGCAAAATATGGGTGATCGATTTACTGTAATAATCGTGCCCGTTCCGGAGGGTATAAACGGCTTCGAGCAGATCGTTCCGGTCCGAATCTTTGCCAAGAAACCCCTTTGCCCCGGCTTTGATGGTCTTGAGCACAATGTCTTCGCTGTCGATAACCGATACAACCAGTATTTTCAACTTGGGGCTGCTGATATTCAATTGAATGATCAGGTTTAGGTTTCGTACCGAAATGTCGTGCATATTCAGGATTAACACGTGAACCTGAATTATTTTAAGCTTGTCGGTCAGCACACTGCGATCGTCGCAAGCCAGCACAACCCTGAGATCAGAAATGCCCGACAACAAACCCGAAAGTCCATCGAGTACCAGTTTATGTTCGTCAAAAATTGCGATATCAATCATAGCTTAAATCATAATTGTCGAAGTTTTTAATCTTCCATCCATCAAAATCGTCAATGGGTTTTTAAACTGAACGTGCTTGAAAAAATTGGTTTCGTGCACCACTTTCTGACTTTTAAGCATTTCCCAACTCACAAAATCGTTTGGCGACGAATGCTGAACCGAAAAATAGCCAATATTCATCGACGTAACATTGTGGAAAAAGTGCGATCCCAATGATGAATCGAGCGGATAATTTTCGAGGCTTACCTCCACGATCACATTTGCGTTCGAAATCTGTGACCAGTTAACCGGAATTCCCACAAAACGGTCGCGACTTCCCCATCTTCCGGGCCCAATCAGCACATATTTTTTATCGTTTTCAACCATCATTTTATTCAGCTTTTCAATCTCTTCAGCCATTTCTATTGTTTTCAGTTTGCTGAATTTTTCATTGTCAACAAAAATTACATCCCTGATTTCCTTGATCTCGCCATTGCCAACACTCGATTTGGTGAACAAAACCATTTTCGAACGATCAAGCTTATCGAGTTCGATGTTCTGTTTGATCTGGTCGCCGATCAGCGGTTTGATTTGTAGGAGATAAAATGTTGGCAATCCGTTTTTTGACCGGTCAAGATCGACTGCATATTCAATCTCGACAGGCGAACCGAAAGCCTCGTTAAGTGTGCTGAGCAATATGCTGATTGTTTCGGCCAACGGAATATAGCCGTAATTCAGTATGTCGGCAAAATTGACAATCCGCGGTCCGTATGCGCTCAGTCCCGGTTCTACCCGGTCGTTATCCGGAATGTAAACCGATGCGCAATGTGTCAGTGTTCCATGCTTTTCGGCCTCGCTGATATCGAGCAATTTTAGCGCTGCCAGTTCACCGTTCTTCAGGAAATCGAGTTCTGTTTCGCGGCAATCAAGCGCATAAAACTGAACCTGAGAACTGTTCAGCAAATCTTTGATGCTGTAAATGGAAACCTGCGGGTATTTGGGCGAAAAGCGGAACGATTTCCAGCCATCGACCACGTACGTTCCCAAGCCAACTGCCGCTACTGCAAAACCTTCCTCCGGTTTCATATTGGCCACCGGATAATAATTGTACGACTGGGCAACGCCGCTAATGTGCGGATAGTAATAATCGCCGTATTGATTGCCAACCAGTTCCTGAAGGATTACAGCCATTTTTTCCTCTTCAATTTTATGGTGGATGACCGAGAAATAATTTCTTGCCTTTTCTGAGAATGTGGATACAAAAACCAATTTAATGGCGGTTGAAAGCCTTTCGAGCAACTGTCGTTTGTTCGTTTTGCTGTTGGGCACAATGTAGGTGTCGAATACCCCGGCAAATGGCTGTGTAATAGAATCTTCAGACGAACTTGACGAACGCACTGCGATGGGTTTGTCGATCTGGGAAGTAAAAACTTTCAGCTTTTTCAGGAGCGAAATGGACAAATGTGCCTCCACAAACAACGTTCTCAATTGGTCATAGGAAATATTCGGATCGATGATTTTGTCGAAAAGCTTGTTTTTCTGGATGAAATGCTGAAATTCATTCGAACCGATAATTACTGTAATGGGAGCAAGGATGTTGATCTGATTGGCCAAAGTCGGAAATTCGAGGTTGTAAATCAACGTATTTATAAAAGCCAGACCACGGCCTTTTCCGCCAAGAGAACCTCCTGAAAATGAAACAATATTTTTTTCGTCGAGTACCGAAGTTTCATCAAAAGAAAGGATTTTGCCCTTCTTCTTTTCTTCCCTGTACTGTTTGATGGTATCAAGAAAGAATTTTCTCGTTTCGTCCATATCTTTAAACACGCTGATAGAGACCGGATTGAGTGTTTTTGCCAGTTGTATTTCGCCACGGGCCATGAGCCACAACGAAAATTGGTTTTCGGAAGCGTGAAGGTACAACGATTCGTCGGGAACTTCCTGAAGCAACGTTTCGAACTCGCGCAACGATTTTGCCACCCCAACTTTATTCCCTTCCTTGTCGCGGAAAACAAAATTACCAAAACCCAAATAGCTGGTAAGGTAATGTTTAAGGTCGTTCAGTAAGGTTTCCGAATTTTTGTTGATGAAGGTAACTTCGAGCTCGTTGGCAATTTTTTCGTTTCTGTTTTCCGACGATTGCAATATGATTGGTAGCTTGGAAATGTGCGATTTGACGTATTTAATAAATTTCACACCCGCATTTTTATCCAGCTGTCCAACCCTGTCGAACTCAACATCTGAAATAACACACAGTAAAAAGTCTTTGTATTTATTGAAAATGGCAGTTGCTTCTTCATAATTGCGGGCATGCAATATTTTCGGCCTCGAACGCATTTTG
>JAUYTA010000026.1 GCA_030695265.1 Bacteroidota bacterium | reverse complement strand
GGCTGCTGCTTTAAGTCGCTTCAGCGCAACTTTGTTGGCTCGTTTGTTACGCACCAGGGCAATGTTCGCGCTTTCTTTTATCTTTTTCCGGTTCAGCACAAAAACAACTGCAAAGGCAATCAAACTCAGGAGGTAAATGGCGTAAAATTCAAGGGTTCCGTAAAATGAACTTCCTTTTGGTTTCAATTTCGACTTGTTTTGTTTGATAAACCGGATGTCTTTACCGATCATTTTAACATCTTGTTTCGAGTACGAACTCACAACCGAAGCATTCGGATCATCGCTTCCTTTTTCAACGTTTATTTTAAAGGCTTCGGTTGAACGGGTTTCGTATTGCCGGGTTGCCGGGTTGAAAAAGACAAACTGAACAGGTGAAATGGTAAAATTACCTGCAAATCTTGGAATGAAAAGATATTCAAATGTAATGGATCCGCTTAGTCCGTTGTCATTTGCAGCGATGCGGTTACTTGTTTTGGGTTCATAGGTTTCAAAATCTTCGGGCAATACAATTTTCAGCGGATTGATAAGCGTTAGGTTTCCGGTTCCGTTAACGGTAAGCTTCAGGGTTACTGCCTCGTTCGATTTTATATTGTTTTTATCCAATACTCCTGAAAAACTGAATGACCCGACAGCTCCTGAAAAATTGGATGGCTGATTGGGCAGATCCTTTACATTTACTGAAATCGGATCGCTCACAACTTTTGCTTTTACAACGCGGTAGTTGTCGAAAAAGTCGTCAAAGAATCCCCGCTGCTGGCCAACACGCTGCCGAACCAGACAGGTAATCTCGAATGGATCGATACGGATAGCGCCTGTTTGTTGAGGAAACAAAATGGTTTTTTTTAGGACACCAACCTGATAAATTTTGCCGTTATAAACTTCGCGGGTGAAATTAACTTGTTGTGGTACTTCAATTTCTTTGGTCCAGAACCCTTCATAAGAGGGTAATTTCACTTCGTCGAAACCGCTCAGCGGAACATTCTGGCTGAGGTACAGTTTAACGGTTGCAATTATTTGCTCGCCTTTCGAAACGTTGGTTTTATCCAGGTTCAACTTCACAAACAGATTGTCCTTGCTGATGTTTCCGGTGGGAGTGGCTTCTGCTTCAGCCTGATTTTGCTGGCTGGTTGACTGTTGCGGCTGTCCTTTTGCAACCTGTATCTCAAGGCTGTTCGATTCGTATATTTTACCGTCAACCTTGATGGAGGCCGGACGAATGGTAAATTTTCCTTCTTTTTTGGCGCGAAGTACAAAAATGTATGAGAAGCTGGTTGATTGGGTCGTCTTTCCGTTAATAATCTGAATGCTTGAACTTTGAGATGTTGACGGGCCCATCAGTACATCAAAATTTGAAAGATCTGGCAATTGTAAATCGGAACCCTTTTCATTCAGCGTAAAACCCAGCCGGAACTGGTCTCCAAGGCCAACAATTTCAGGCCCTTCCATGATAAACCGGGTGTTGTCGGCCATTGCTGAAAATCCAACAAATAGCGCTATCAGTAGAATATTTATTTTTCTGATCATAGTTTCTTCAAGTTTTCTTTTTTCAAGGCTTCAAAAGTAGCGAAAAGTTTAACGTATCCAGTTTAACGTATCCAGTTCAGCGTTTAAAGTTCCTGTGACCAACTTGAAACTTGAAACCTGAAACCTGGAACCTGAAACTTTTTCGTTACCAGTCCTTTTCCACTTGCTTCGATTTGGCTTTCAACGCCTGCACCTTTTTTACTTTTTCCTGTGTTTTCTTTTCCTGTGTTTCAAGCGCCTGCAACATTTGTTCAGCATTTTGCTTCGATATTTTATTTTGCGGCTGTTGCTGTTGTTGCTGGTCCTGCTTTTGCTGATCCTGATCTTTCTTATCCTGATCCTTGTTCTTGTCTTTGTTCTTGTCTTTATCTTTGTCCTTATCCTGATCTTTATTTTTATCCTGTTTCTTCTGCTCTTCTTCCTGTTTTTTCTTCAGGTTCATGGCATAAAGTAAATTGTATTTTGTCTCAAGGTCTTTCGGATTGTTTCGCAGCGCTTGTTTGTATGCTTCAATACTTTCATCCAGCTTGTTGTTCATGAGCAGCGAGTTGCCCATATTGTGAAGCGCATGGCTTTTTTCAACTTTATCGGTTGCCAGCTCAGATAGTTCCTTGAATTTCTCAGCCGACTCTTCAAACTTCATCTGTTTGTACAACGAATTCGACAGATTGAAATTCCATTTCGGGTCAGTCGGTTTTTTATCAAGGGCTTTACGGTATTCAATTTCGGCTTTGTTGAACAGTGTCGAATCGATTTTTGTAGTGTCCTTTAAGGCTGCACCGTAGTATTTATTTCCCTGTCTTACAAATTTCCGTTCGTTTTGAGCATGGGTTAAAATTGCCAAAGCAAACAGAAAAATGATCATTAAACTTAATTGTTTCATATCAGTTATTTCCTTTCGCTAAACAGTTTAAAATTCTTCAGATATTTATTTTTTCGCTCAAGTATCAGGAAGTCCAACAAAATCAGAAACAGCCCCAATGCCAGAAAATATTGGAACCGATCATCGTAATCAGCATAAACCTGCGATTCCATTTCGGTTTTTTCCATTTTATTAACTTCGTTGAAAAGTGTATTCAGTCCATCCTGTGTGTTGTTTGCCCTGATGTATATTCCTTTTCCGGCTTGCGCAATTTTTTGCAGCATCGGTTCGTCCAGCTTGGTTACGATGGTGTTTCCCTGATTATCTTTCCGGTAACCTTGCTGTCCGTTCGAAGAGACAGGAATAAGTCCGCCCTGAGGCAATCCCATTCCGATGGTATGTACCACAATTCCTAACTTGTTTGCATTTGTTGCAGAACCAACAGCATCATCTTCATGGTTTTCGCCATCAGTAATCACTATTATTGTTTTACTTCCTTCAAATTGAGGGCTGAACGATTTGATTCCGAGATCGATTGCTGCGCCAATGGCAGTACCTTGTGTTGGCACTATTTGCGGGCTGATTGAACTCAGGAATAATTTCGCCGAAACATAGTCAGCAGTAATTGGTAACTGCGTGTATGCTTCGCCTGCAAAAACAATCAATCCGATTTTGTCGTTGCTCAGTTTGTCAACCAGCTGCGAAATGGCTCTTTTCGAACGTTCCAGCCTGTTGGGCTGAATGTCTTCGGCCAGCATACTGTTCGAAACATCGAGTGCAATAATGAGTTCAATTCCTTCGCGTTTTACTGTTTTCAGTTTCGAACCGAATTGTGGTCGTGCAATGCCTACAATGATGCTGGCAAGTGCCAGTAAAAGCACTGTAAATTTTATTGCCGGGCGTGTTGCACTAACGTTGGGCATCAAAACAGAAAGGATTTCTTTCTGCCCGAACCGGTTAAGCGCCTTTCTCCGCTGTATCCTGGAATGCCAGAAAAAGACAATCAATGCCGGAATCAGCAGCAATGCATATAAATATTCTGGGTTTGCTATTCTAAACATGCTCTATACGTTTCAAGTTTCAACTTCAAAGTTCAAAGTTCAAAGTTCCAAGTTTCAAGTTGGCTCTGGCTATTGGTTATTCCATTCATAAATCATCATTCTCCATTCAAAAATCATCAATCAAAAATCATCATTCTCATCAGGGTATATTCCTAAAAATGGTTGTCTTCAGAAACATGCCCAACATGAGCAGCAAGCCACCAAGAATTGCATATTTCAGGTATTCTTCCTCTCTTTTGCTGAATTCCTTGACATCAATTTTTGATTTCTCCAGCTTGTCGATTTCCGAATATATTTCAGTCAGTTTATTGTTGTTGGTGGCCCTGAAATATTTACCATCGGTTGTTTCTGCAATTTTTTGCAGGGTGACTTCGTCAATTTTAACTTCAACATCCTGAACCTGCACCCCAAAAGGTGTTTGAATAGGATAGGGGGCCTTTCCGATTGTTCCAACCCCAACGGTATAAACACGGATCCCGAATGTTTTTGCAAGTTCGGCGGCTGTAACCGGTGCAATTTCACCCCGGTTGTTTTCACCGTCAGTCAGTAAAATCACTACTTTACTAATCGCATCGCTGTCTTTCAACCTCGAAACAGCAGTTGCCAAACCGTTTCCGATGGCGGTTCCATCCTCAATCATGCCGCTTTCAATTCCTTTAAACAGGTTGATTACTGTTGCACGATCGGTGGTTAGCGG
Source organism: Bacteroidota bacterium (assembly GCA_030695265.1). Lineage (GTDB taxonomy): Bacteria > Bacteroidota > Bacteroidia > Bacteroidales > Prolixibacteraceae > Aquipluma. Next base: position 3,170 of record JAUYTA010000026.1, on the reverse strand, counting down.
ACATTGGGTAAAGCTTTCGCCCGAAAACACTACCAGCCCTATTCTGTCGTTGGTTCGTCCTGAAATGAATTGGGTAGCGACATCTTTGGCGGCTTCAATTCTGTTTGGCCTGAAATCCATTGCAAGCATCGAACTTGAAATGTCGAGGGCAATTACAATGTCGATGCCTTTAGTGGTTACGTTCGACCAGCTATTTGAAGATTGAGGCCGTGCAAGCGCAACAATCAGTAAAGATAAACTGAGTATTTGAAGCACAAATACACTGTGCCTGAAATAATATTTCCAGCTTTTCGGAATCCGGGCAAGACCCATGTCCGTAGAAAACTGAATACTGGCTCCTGCTTTCTTCTGCTTCCAGATGTACCATGCGATCATGGGCAGTAAAACAAGAAGCAGGTAAAAAAACTCTGGATTGTTATAACTTATTCCGTTCATTTTCATTCGTTTTTTATACAGCTACCTCTTCTACTACCCCGTCAGACTCACCACCAGATTTTTCAGGAGTTTTTATTTCTGCTTTTTTCGTTTGGTTGACAAAGAAATATGCATTCATCAATGTCAGGTTATTATCGTCGGGCAATGGTGCATATTTTGCAAACTTAACCAAATCGGCCAGACTTAAAATATGTTGAATCTGATCGAGCGAGGCGCCATCGATCAATTCTTTGTTTTGCTTGAAGACACCAATTGTTTCAGCCGAAGTCTGTTCCATTGCCTGAATGTCGAACCGGTTTTCAATATAGGCACGTACTGTGTCGGCCACTTCGCTGTAATATTGTTTAATTTTTTCCGATTGCCACAACTTTTGTGCTTTTATCCGGTCGAGTTCGCGCAATGCAATGATGTGTGCGGGCTCCAAAGGTTTTTCAGGTTTACGGAACAGCGGAACATTCTTTTTCTTCCACTTGATATAATAAAAAATGAAAAACAGGATGGCCGCAATCAGTATAATTCCCAGAATGTAGGGAGTGACTTCTTTTAAACTTACAGGAGCGCTGTATGGTGGTTTGATGTCAACCGGCCCTTTTGTGGTGTCAATTTTCATTGTAAATACCTGAAATGCAAGTGCTTTTGTTGCAACAGAATCCAGCATCCTGTCAAATTTGAGCCTGAAGAAGAAGGATGGAATCTGATGGACACCGCTGTCAAATGAGGTAATGAAATAACTTTGCGACAGTTTTTCCCGTTCTTTATTTTCCAGCTTGAATGTATCTACCGGAAGGCGCTGAACTACTTCTATGCCTGCGCCTAAAGTGTCGGGAATCAGGGGGAACTGAACGTCCATGTTTTTGGGCTTTTCAATTTCCAGTATAAGCTTTATCTGATCACCGATGAGTATATTTGTTGAGTCGATACTGGCTTTAACAGTAACTTGCTGTGCTTTAAGTTGCTTTAAGCTCCCTGAAAGCAAAACAATCAGTACGACATATAAAATTCCTCTCTTCATTTTAAAAATGTTTTTATCCTCTTTTTTTAAATAAGCTTATCAACGATCTTACATAGTCGTGGTTCGTGCAGATATTTACATAATCGACACGGCTCCTTTTAAAGTTGTTATCGAGTTGTGCCGATAAATCATTCCACCATTTGCTGTATATCATCCTGGCCCTTCGATCCGAACTGTCAACCCAGCTGTAATTGCCGGTTTCGGCATCTTTCATTTTAATCATCCCGATATCGGGCAGTAAAGTTTCACGTTCGTCGTAAATTCTCAGGGCAACCACATCGTGACGGTTATTGGCAATCGACAGCGCGTTTTCCAGTGTGCTTTCATTCTGGATAAAATCAGAAATAATGAAGGCGGTGCACCGTTTTTTTATCGCGTTGGTCATGTATCGGATTGCTCCTGAAATGTTGGTACCACGCGATTCAGGCTCGAAATTAATCAGTTCGCTAATGATCCGGAGAATATGACTGCGACCTTTTTTTGGCGGAATGAACTTCTCGATTTTTTCGGAAAAGAAAATTACCCCGATTTTATCGTTGTTCTGAATGGCTGAAAATGCAAGGATAGCTGCTATTTCGGTGATGATGTTTTTTTTAAGTTTGTCAGCCGACCCGAACATTCGTGATCCGCTGACGTCGATCAGCAACATCACTGTCAATTCGCGTTCTTCCTCGTAAATTTTCACGAACGGCTTGTTGTACCGTGCAGTCACATTCCAGTCGATGTTCCTGATGTCGTCGCCAAACTGATATTCACGAACCTCGCTGAAAGCCATTCCCCTTCCTTTGAAAGCACTGTGGTACTCTCCGGCAAAAATATTGCGGCTCAGTCCACGTGTTTTTATCTCAATTTTCCGGACTCGTTTTATTAGTTCGCTAGTCTCCATTATTTAAGGAACTTCAACCGTATTTAAAATATCAGCAACAATTTCTTCTGAAGTAATGTTGTTTGCTTCGGCTTCGTAGCTTAATCCGATACGGTGGCGCATCACATCGAGGCAAACGGCACGCACATCTTCAGGAATAACATATCCGCGACGCTTGATAAAAGCGAATGCTTTTGCTGCCTGTGCCAGACTGATACTTGCGCGGGGCGAACCTCCGTAAGAAATCATTTCTGCATATTTATCCAGCTTGTAAGCTTTTGGATCACGGGTGGCAAATACAATGTCAACAATGTACTTCTGAATTTTTTCATCCATATAGACATCTTTAACCACATCGCGGGCTCTGAGAATATCTTCGGGACGCATTACTTTCGTTGCAGTTGGGAACTGTTTCAGCATATTTTGCTGAATGATCAGTTTTTCCTCTTCTTTGGTCGGGTAGTTGATCACCACTTTCAGCATAAAACGGTCAACCTGTGCTTCCGGCAACGGATAGGTTCCTTCCTGCTCAATAGGGTTTTGGGTTGCCATTACCAAAAATGGTTCCTGAAGTTTGTAGGTGTTTTCGCCAATTGTAACCTGGCGTTCCTGCATGGCTTCGAGCAGTGCCGATTGTACTTTTGCGGGAGCCCTGTTAATTTCGTCGGCCAGAATAAAATTGGTAAAAATCGGCCCTTTTTTAACGATGAATTCCTCTTTTTTCTGACTGTAAATCATGGTGCCCAAAAGGTCGGCAGGCAAAAGGTCGGGCGTAAACTGGATGCGTGAAAATTTTGCATCGATACTTGTTGCGAGAGTGTTGATTGCCAGCGTTTTTGCCAATCCTGGAACACCTTC
>JAUYTA010000013.1 GCA_030695265.1 Bacteroidota bacterium | reverse complement strand
TCATCCTCAATTTTTTCGAACAGCAATTCCGGAGTATTTACCTGATGACCGCCCGGCAACAAATCAGTACGTCCCAGATTGCTCCAGTTCAGTTCGTCCATGTTCAGGAATCCACGCAGTTTATCCATGCTGAAAGGAAGGAACGGCGCGAAAATGATGGTCAGGTTGGCGGTAATCTGCAAACTTACGTACATGATGGTTTTTACGCGTTCCGGATTGGTTTTTACTACGATCCATGGCTCGGCATCTGCAAGGTATTTGTTGCCCAAACGTGCCAGATCCATTGCAAACTTTAGCGCTTCGCGGAAACGATATTGGCCGATGCTTTTCTCAACTTCAGCTTTAATTACTGAAATTTCAGCCAACGCAAGTTTGTCTGTTTCGGTAAGTTCACCTGCTTCAGGAACTTTTCCGGAGTAATATTTTTGAGTCAGAACCAGTGCGCGGTTGACAAAGTTGCCCAACACAGCCACCAGTTCGTTGTTATTTCTGGTTTGGAAATCTTTCCAGGTAAAATCGTTGTCTTTGGTTTCGGGAGCATTGGCAGTCAGTACATATTTCAGCACATCTTCCTTGCCCGGAAACTCTTCCAGATATTCGTGCAGCCAAACCGCCCAGTTCCGTGAGGTCGAAATTTTGTCGCCTTCGAGGTTCAAAAATTCGTTGGCCGGAACGTTTTCAGGCAAAATATACGAACCTTCGGCTTTCAGAATAACCGGAAAAATGATGCAATGAAAAACGATGTTGTCTTTTCCGATGAAATGCACCAGTTTGGTTTCCGGATCTTTCCACCATTTTTCCCAATTTGAAGTTAATTCTTTGGTAGCCGAAATATATCCAATCGGGGCATCGAACCACACATAAAGCACTTTGTTCTCAGCTCCCTCAACCGGAACAGGCACTCCCCAGTCGAGGTCGCGGGTTACGGCACGTGGCTGCAAACCGCCGTCGATCCAGGATTTACACTGGCCGTAAACATTCGATTTCCATTCCTTGTGACCTTCCAAAAGCCATTCTTTCAGCCAGCCTTCGTACTGGTCGAGCGGCAAATACCAGTGTTTGGTTTCTTTCAATTCCGGAACATTTCCGCTTATCATCGATTTCGGATTGATCAGTTCGTTCGGGCTTAGCGCACTTCCACAGCTTTCACACTGGTCGCCGTAAGCCTTTTCAAAACCGCATTTCGGGCAGGTTCCGGTAATGTAACGGTCGGCCAAAAACTGTTTGTTCTCGGCATCGTAATATTGTTCCGAGGTTTTTTCGATGAATTTTCCATCCTGATAAAGCTTCAGAAAAATTTCGGAAGCAGTTTCATGGTGAATCGGGTCGCTGGTTCGGGCATAAATATCGAACGAAATCCCGAAACGCTGAAACGAATCTTTGATCATGCCGTGGTATTTGTCCACGATATCTTGCGGGGTAACACCTTCATTCTTGGCTTTCAGGGTAATGGGCACGCCATGCTCGTCGGAACCGCCGATAAAAGCCACTTCCTGTCCGTTCATCCGGAGAAAACGGGCATAAATATCAGCCGGAACATACACGCCGGCAAGGTGGCCGATGTGAACCGGTCCGTTGGCATACGGCAAAGCCGAAGTAATGAGGGTACGTTTAAAGTCAGTCATTGATCATGTATTTATTGAGGTTGGCAAAGATAAGTGAAAATTTGAGTCATAAAGGAAAAGTGTTCAGTCGCAGTCGCAGTAAACATGCCAAGTCACATATTTTTAAGTTTCCTGTTTTTAATTACCCGATAGCGAATCATGCATCAATGTGAGATTATCGCTCGTTGCTCGTTTCATCTTCAAAAAGTTGCCTGATTGTTTTCATGGCTAAAAACATTTTCTTGCTATCGGGGAGCAGAATAAATCCATACTTCGCATAGAATTCTTCAGCTTTTTTGTTCAGTGGATCAACTACAACTGCAAAAGAACCAATCAATTGAGTCAATTCGTAGCTTCTCTTTAGTGCATCAATTAACAAAATTGCACCAACTCCTTTTCCCTGGTATTTTAAATCAACAGCTAACCTGCCCAAAAGGGTTGTAGGTATTGACGAATATGATTTAGGCAACTGTTTTTTAACCTCTTCCGGAATTAAATCCAATGGGATACTATTGTTTGAAAGTGTATAATAGCCTTGTATTAATCCATTGGCTTTATCCTTTAAAACGAAGCAAGTTGATAATTTCCTTTTTATATCCTGATTTGCCTGCTCTTTTAGATATTTATCAAGCATCATTTCACCACACGAAAATTCATTCTTTGGATGAGAAGAATTCAGCAGTTCTGTTAATCCATTCATTTGGATAGCAGATCGTGATACTGTTTGGCCGCAGCAATCAATTTATCATTTGGGTTTGCTGCATTTATAATGGCATCGAAGAAAATCTCACTATCCTTTTGAGAGGCAAGTACTGTTTCTGTTTCCTGAATGATCATTTTTGCTTTTTCCTGAACAGCTGATATAACAAAATCAGACAAGTTGCGATAACCACCCAATAATGCCGCCCGTTCAAAGATAACTTTCTGTTCTTTCGACAATCGGGTATCAAACCGGGCTTTTTCTGTGTGTGTTTCTTCCGTTTTCATGCTTTTTAGTTTTTTTGCAAACATACCTATATTTTTTATCAGGAGCAACTATGTACGGAAAATATGCGTACAGAATAATTGTGTCGTTTTCGAATTCTAGTCTTTAGGCGTATAGGTAAAAAACTCTTCTGTCGATTGTATCCGAATTTGACCGCTTCTTCCGCTTTCAGCCCAACCAATTGCTGATGGACCGGATTGCCCGTTTAAGCCGCTGCTGCCGTTTGGATTTCCGTAGCCGCCTCTTCCGCCGTGGCCTCCGCTACCTCCTGATCCATGCATTCCGCCCGAACCTCCTTCGCTGCGGACTGTGATCATATGTTTATAATCAAGCAGAACCGAAAAAGTATCGGTTACTGATTTATTTCGCAATGAATTGACAATTAAGGACGAACGATGGTTCTCAATCAAGGTGAAATCAGGTTCAATGGTAAATCTCCCATTCTTCCACAAACCACCTTTCCCTAAAAACTGAAAGTTCTCTGATTCACGGCTGTTACGCAAATCGGAGCAGATTCTGATCTGGCCGTTGTTGAATTCTGTCAGTAGTTCTCCTTTTATAAGTTCCTCATTCACTGAAATGCGACCGGAAAAATCAGTTCCTCCCGAAACCTCCACTTTGTACCTTAGCCACCAAACATTTCCACCGCTCAATCCAACTGTTTTCCTGACTTTCCCATTTTTGTAATAGGAAATGATTCCAATTCGAAATGATTCCCTTGGAAGAATCAATTGCTGATCGTCAAAAACCAGTTGAATCGAATCGATTTTGGGTGCAAAAAGAAAATTTGCCGCCGTGCAGTTTACTCCTGAAAATAGGATAGAAGAGAGTATGATCAGATGAAAGAAGAAACTTTTCATTGTGCTGAAAATAGGTTTATAGTAATTCTATGCTAAATAACAAAAACCATTCCGATTTATGATGCATAAACAAATAATATACTGGAAAAGCCCATAAATTTACATGGTCAATGTTAGGATTGGTGTTGAACTCAGGTTTCTAATAATTGGATATGCCCCTCATTGTTATACTTTTGTGCCTTTATCCTAAAAATGGTGTATGGAATTTCTCTCATCGCTGCAAATAAATGCCCTCGAATGGGTCATCATCATGGCTTGCGGAATGCTGATCGGAATGTCGAAAGTTGGCGTTCCGGGTGTTTCGATGATTGTGGTGCCGGCACTGGCTTTTATTTTTGGAGCCAAAGCTTCCACTGGTGTTTTACTTCCCATCCTGATGATGGCTGACATTTTTGGTGTTGCCTATTATCGCCGTCATGCCAACTGGGGTCATTTGATAAAAGTTCTGCCCTGGGCGGTGATCGGACTTTTACTGGCACTTTGGATTGGAGAGCTGGTAAATGATGAGCAATTTAAAAACATGATTGCCATCCTGGTATTCTTGAGTATTGGCTTGATGTTGTGGCAGGACAAACGAAAAGGCACAAATCTTTTTCCTGATAAATGGTGGTTTGCGGCTTCGATGGGAATTCTGGGAGGTTTTGCAACCATGATCGGCAATGTGGCCGGGCCGGTTTTTGCCATTTATCTGCTGGCTATGCACCTTCCGAAGAACAGTTTTATTGGCACCGGCGCATGGTTTTTTATGATCATCAATTTTACCAAATTCCCGCTTCAGCTTTTTGTCTGGGACAATATTAGCCTCGAAACTTTGACCATCGACCTGATGACATTGCCTGCCATTGCATTGGGGGCTTTCGCCGGAATTCGATTGGTAAAAATTATTCCTGAAAATACTTACCGCGGATTCGTTATCGCGATCACTGCAATTTCAGCATTCTTATTACTGCTATAATCTTTCCTGAATTTTTCTTTTCTGATCTTTTTAAAATCTTTCTGCGGTTTTAATCGTATTGTAATTGTTTTTTAACCGGATTAAAGATTGGCTGAAAGGTCTAATTGTTTGACAGATTGACTATTTGTGTTTTTATCAGATTACAAACCTGTTAATTTAATCGTTTTGTAATATTTCTGTAACAGACATGTAATTGCAGCGAGTAATCTTTGTAGCGGCTTAAAATTCAAAAACAAATCTTGAGTAAAAATGAAATCACCATTATTAACAACCTTATTGATACTTTGTATCGCATTAATTGCAATGTCGCAGGAAACCAAAGAAGTATTTAAACCACATGGAAAACCAATTATCAGGGTTTTCAGTAATGTACACACCACGTTTTCTGACGGAGAATCTCGTTCCGCTTTCGAACTTACCCGTGCTTACCTGGGATACGAACATTTCTTCAGTGAAAATTTTTCAGGAACAGTAATTTACGATGTAGGAAACCCAGGTGTTGGTAAAATGCAGCTAACAGCCTATGTTAAAAATGCATTCCTTAATTACAAAAATTCTAATCTATCTGTTGATTTTGGAATAATACCATCAACCCAGTTTAAGGTTCAGGAAAACTTCTGGGGCTACCGCTACCTGGAAGAGTCGTACCAGGATTTGTACGACTTTCACTCGAGTGCCGATTTAGGAGCCAGTGTTACATACAAATTTGGCGAAGTTTTGAGCGCCGACATTGCTTTGTTCAACGGCGAAGGCTATAAAAAATTACAGTCAGACGAATACATGAAAACAGCATTTGGCGTGACAATTACCCCGTTAAAGGAATTGGTTATTCGCGGATTGGTCGATTTTATGGGAAAAGACAGTGCGCAAAATACGTATGCCGGGTTTATTGGTTATAAAGTAAAAAAGTTTTCACTTGGTGCCGAATATAACTATCAAACCAATCATTCGATGCTGAATGGGAACGACTATTTTGGGCCATCGTTTTATGCAACTTTTGTAGCCTCGAAAAAAGTAAAAGTATTTGCCCGCTACGACGACCTTCAATCAAAAACTCCCCCCGGAAAAACAGAAAACTGGAACCTTGAAGATGATGGAAAACTATTCATGGTCGGGGTAGAATATTCACCTGTGAACGGGATCAAATTTACACCCAGATACCGCGGATGGAGTCCGGCTGACGAATCAGCGCCATTCGTTTCAACGCTAATGTTGAACTGCGAAATAAAATTTTAAAAACATAAAAAATCAATAATCATGAAAACAATTATTACCGTTTTAGTATTGGCAGTAATATTTAGTTCTTGTCAAAACTCAGCAAAAAAGAAGACAGCAAACGAAAAAGTTTCCATAACCGCTGCCGGAGCAACATTCCCGCTTCCGTATTACAACCTGGTATTTAAAAATTATACTGAAAGCAAAGGAACGTTGGTTACTTACGGAGGGATCGGTTCGGGTGGAGGAATCCGCAGCCTGACTGATAAAGTGGTTGATTTTGGGGCTACTGATGCATATCTGGAAGATAAACAATTGGCTGAAATGCCTGCACCGGTTGTGCACATTCCAACATGTTTGGGCGCAGTTGTTATCGCCTACAATTTACCCGGAGTTGACGAATTGAAATTATCGAACGAGTTACTTGAAAAAATCTTCCTTGGTGAAATTACCAAATGGAACGATTCGCAGATTACCGCAAATAATTCAGGAGTGAAACTTCCGGCCAAAGACATCATTTTTGTTCACCGCTCAGATGGTAGCGGAACAACACATATTTTTTCGGATTACATGACCAAGATAAGCGCCAAATGGGCCGAAAAAGTTGGAACCGGAAAATCGCTGAACTGGCCGGTTGGAATGGGCGCCAAAGGAAACCCGGGAGTTGTTGGAACTGTTAGCCAAACTGAAGGCGCTATTGGTTATGTTGGATCTGAATTTGCCTTTGCACAAAAAATACAGATGGCAAAAGTTCAGAACAGCCAGGGCGAATATGTTTTGCCAACCATTGCATCGGTTAGTGCAGCCGCCAAAGGAAATATTCCTGATGATACCCGCATCATGCTGACCAATTCAAGCGATCCGGAGTCGTATCCGATCAGTGGTTTTACATGGATTATACTTTACAAAGAACAAGCTTATGGTGGAAGATCATTGGCACAGGCTGAAGAAACTGTAAAATTACTGGATTGGCTGGTGAGTTCCGAAGCCCAGGATGAAGCCGCGAATGTGAACTATTCACCGCTTACCGTTGATGCAGCAGCAAAGGCAAAGGCAATTCTTCGCACCATTACTTTCGAAGGAAAAGCAATCCTTAATTAAGATTTAAAACAGCTAAATGAACAGCGACAAGATTACAAAAATCGTATTATTTTCTGTTTCATTTATCATCCTGATAATTGCAGGAGGTATGGTGTTCTCATTGGTTGGGGGCGCCATACCTTCTTTTAAAACATTTGGTTTAGGGTTTATTACCTCATCTCAATGGGATCCAACCGACGGACGGGAAAATTATGGTGCTTTGCCATTTATTGCCGGAACCCTAATCACTTCTTTTGCGGCATTGATCATTAGTTTTCCACTTTCGTTTGCAACCTCTTTATTTCTAGGCGAGTACTACCGGAATACACGAGTTGCCAAAATTTTGGGCACGATGGTCGATTTGCTTGCCGGAATCCCATCGATCGTTTATGGCTTGTGGGGATTTTATATCCTGCGCCCATTTTTAATTGGATTAGGTTTTGAAAACCAGGGATTTGGGGTTTTTACCGCAAGTATTATTCTGGCAATTATGATTATCCCTTATGCAACCTCGCTGAGCAACGAAATCATTTCGATGGTTCCGAACGATCTGAAAGAAGCTGCTTATTCGCTGGGTTCGACGCGATACGAGGTTATCAGGTATGTTACTGTTCCGGCGGCACGTTCAGGAATTTTCGCCGGTTATATTCTTGCTTTTGGGCGGGCTTTGGGCGAAACAATGGCAGTTACGATGCTTATTGGCAATGCCAACCGTATTCCGGATGGTTTGTTTTCGACCGGGAATACGATGGCTTCCGTTATTGCCAATCAGTTTGGTGAGGCCGACGGACTAAAACTTAGTTCGCTTATTGCAATCGGACTGTTACTTTTTGTGATTACCGGAATTGTAAACGGTATCGGGAAAATGATCATTAAAAAAATGAATTAGGAAATGAAGGTAGTTGGCGAAATAGATAATATCAATTCAAGAATCCGGAAAGACCGTGTCTTCCTGTGGCTCGTTGTGCTTTTCTCCGCCCTTACAGTTTCACCAATAATACTGATTATTTCAAAGCTGATTGAAAAGGGTTACAAACAACTAAGTTTTGGCTTTCTGATTGAAAAGACTCCCGATACAATGCAAGCAATGGCAGCCATTGCCAACAACGAATTAATTCCGGGTGGTATTGTGAATGGCATACTTGGAACAGTGCTGATGGTAGTTCTTGCTTCGGCTTTTGCCATTCCAA
>JAUYTA010000011.1 GCA_030695265.1 Bacteroidota bacterium | reverse complement strand
CAGCTGCATTTACAATCTGGAACACCTTGCTGCGCAGGCCAATGGTGAAAGTATCAGAGTTAAGTATCTGGAAATTTCTGATCCCGGTTGCAGGCGCAATTCTCAGTTGGTTGCTTCTTCCCGATGAATCTCCTGATTTTGTATCTGTTTCAGGAATGACATTGATTGCTTCCTCATTGCTAATTCTGAATTTGCCGAATATCAGGAGAAAATTTACTTCCCGGAAAGCGGTTCGAAAGTGATTGAATGTTTTAAATTAAAAGCTATATTAAGAATTTGTTTACAAATTGTTACCTGAAGTGCAGTGAATGATTCAATTTGGTGAAAATTTATAATTTCGGCTTCAGCAAATGAAGTGAGCATGCTGTCATATAACATTTAGCCCGATTGATCAATCAAATCATTAATTGTTAATTTCGAGACTTTCAAAAAATACTGAATAAACACAATTATCTAACTGCAACTTTGTTGCATAAAACACAAAAATTTATGAGTAATATTTTCTTTTTGATACCCTTTGCAGCCATCGTCGCTTTGGGATTCGCACTGTACTTCTTCAAGCAGATGATGCGCGAGAGCGAAGGCACCGACACGATGAAAAGAATCGCACAGTATGTGCGTGAGGGCGCGATGTCTTATCTGAGACAACAGTACAAGGTGGTTGCTATCGTTTTCATTGTATTGGCTTTGGTCTTTACGGTGATGGCTTATTATGAACTGCAAAATGCATGGGTGCCCTTTGCCTTCCTTACCGGTGGGTTCTTCTCGGGGCTGGCCGGATTCTTCGGGATGAAAACAGCCACCTATGCTTCGGCCCGTACCGCTCATGCGGCCTCTAAGTCACTGAACAGGGGATTGCAGGTTGCTTTCCGCTCAGGTGCCGTGATGGGATTGGTGGTCGTTGGATTGGCTTTGCTTGATATCTCAATCTGGTATATGGTACTTGACTACTTTGTAGAGGATCCAGATCAGGGACACAAGATGATGATTATTACCACTACCATGCTTACTTTCGGAATGGGTGCTTCAACGCAGGCATTGTTTGCAAGGGTTGGTGGAGGTATCTACACGAAGGCTGCCGATGTGGGCGCTGACTTAGTGGGTAAAGTGGAAGCGGGTATTCCTGAAGATGATCCGCGCAACCCTGCTACAATTGCAGATAATGTGGGTGATAACGTAGGTGATGTTGCCGGTATGGGCGCCGATTTATATGAATCCTATGTTGGTTCAATATTGGCAACCGC
>JAUYTA010000003.1 GCA_030695265.1 Bacteroidota bacterium | reverse complement strand
ATATGCGGACGATGAGTTACAGGAATTTAAAACGCTAATTCTTGACAAACTCGAAAAAGCTCAGAAGGATTATGTAATGTACAAAAGTTCCATAACTCAGAGCGACGGAAATGACACGCAGGACACATCTCCGACATTTAAGGTACTTGAAGAGGGTGCAGCCACCTTGTCGAAGGAGGAAGCAGGTAAATTGGCCCAACGCCAGCAAAAATTTATTCAGTATTTGCAGGCAGCGCTGGTACGTATCGAGAACAAAACATACGGCATTTGTCGCGAAACAGGCAAGTTAATTTCGAAAGAACGACTTCGTGCAGTTCCACATGCGACATTGAGTATTGATGCGAAGAACAATCAGAAGTAAAAACATCTCAAAAGAAATAGTGCAAAATGATTGGAAGAATTGCTCTTTCAATCATTTTTTTATAACAGATAATCATGTCAAAATTACAAAAGTCAGCCCTCATCGTTTTTTTGGTCTTGCTGACTGATCAAATCCTGAAGATATGGATTAAAACAACCATGACTCTTGGCCAGGAATTTCCTGCCATCGGGGATTGGTTTATCATTCATTTTGTTGAAAACAATGGAATGGCCTTTGGATTCGAATTTGGCGGAGAATATGGAAAAATTTTCTTAAGCCTGTTTCGGATAGTCGCAGTCTTTGGAATCGGCTGGTATATCCTGAAATTAGCAAGGAAAGACATTCCGATGGGTTTCATCGCCTGTGCCTCGCTCATATTTGCCGGAGCCATCGGAAATATTATCGACAGCGCTTTTTACGGGCTTATCTTCAACGACAGCTACGGTCAGGTTGCAACCTTATTTCCTGAAGGTGGCGGATATGAAACATTCTTACATGGAAGGGTGGTCGATATGTTTTATTTTCCCTTGTTTTCAGGCATTTATCCTGAATGGGTTCCTTTTGTTGGCGGCAGCGATTTCCAGTTCTTCCGTCCGGTTTTCAACATAGCCGACTCGGCCATTACGATAGGTATTTTTTCGATCATGATTTTCTACCGGAAGCAATTCAGCGAAATTACATCGGATAAACATGAAACCCCGCAGGAAGAAGCAATAACAGTTGAAGTTTCGGAAAAAGCAGTTGAAAATGAATCGAAGGAAAATTAGCAAATTCGCTTGTGAAATCGCATTGAATTCTGTAAACTTGCACTCCGAAAAAATCACACGTTCTTTTGGCATTGAAAATTTAAAACAAATAAAAACCACACAATATTTAGGGCCTATAGCTCAGTTGGTTAGAGCACCTGACTCATAATCAGGTGGTCCCTGGTTCAAGCCCAGGTGGGCCCACTTCAAAATCAAGCAGTTACATTAAGTTGTAGCTGCTTTTTTATTTTCATACATACAATCTACATACAAACCCCGTCAAAAAGAAAAATCAAAGGACAGCAAACGAAAACAAGTCCAAGCTTAAATTCATCTTTCTGAGTTGTTGATTTGCTTCAACTTCTTTTATAAGCCTTATATTCTTTTTCTAATTTCATCCAAAGGGTGTAAACAGTTTTAAAAAGGGGCGTGAAGGGCAACGCTTATTTGTGTTGTTTCCACACTGTTCATACACTTAATTCTTCAATGAAGTTCACAAAGACGAACGGATTACGAAATTTCATATTCTCATTGTCCCATTTATTCTGTAAGTACTCGAACCCAGCATTTGCATAGCCCTCCATTTGTCTAATAAGCTCTGTTACGAAAGTATTGATTGAGTCTTCGCTTGCATTTTCTAATTCAATCCACTTAAAGCCAAATTCTTCTGAATTATTAAGTAGAAGCATAATAATGTAATCGCGGATTGAGGTTGGTTTCCAGTTAGAGAAAACGAAAAAATCGTCCGTTTTATCGCTACCCTGAATATATTTAGGTGTACCTAATTTATAACCAATTATAAAAGCATACATATAGGTCTGATAAAATGCACCGAAAGATGAAAAATCTCCCTTTCCTGTAGAATCACCTTTATTGGAAATAGCCTCGATTAATGCTCGGTACTGTGTCCTATATCTTGGTCTTTTTTGACCGATTAAATCTCTTAATTGTGAACCATCCATAATATTTATCCTTTATAACATTTATTCTTTGTAACTAAATTTGTTGTGTCAGCTTTCTCTTCAATTACATTTACGTAGAATGTACCAGGTATCTCCCCATTTTCCATTTTTCTCAGAATTTTCTTACCTAAATCATTTAGGAAATCTTCAGATTTTGGGTCA
>JAUYTA010001071.1 GCA_030695265.1 Bacteroidota bacterium | reverse complement strand
GCATCGATTGCAACCACTACGAAACGTATTACAGCTCGATAAAAATATTTGAGGAAGGCAAAATCTACATGCCCACCGAGTTTCTACATGCCCAGGACGACGGCGGCGGCGCTGCTGGATTGGAAGATTTCTGGGAACTTTTTTGGAAAACGCCCAATGCCGGTGGAGGTTTTCTTTGGGTTTTAGGAGATGAAGGTATCGTCCGCACCGATTTGAACGGATTTATTGATGTAAACCGGTTAAATGCGCCCGATGGTGTAGTTGGTCCGCACCGCGAAAAGGAAGGCAGTTTTTATGCCATCCGCGAGATTTATTGCCCGGTAAAAATCAGCCTGAAAAAACTTCCCGAGCAATTCGATGGAAAAATTCCGGTTGAAAATCGCTACCATTTCACCAACCTGAAAGAATGCCGTTTCGAATGGCAATTAGTTAATTTCAGCACGGTTACCGATCGCCAGACATCTCATAATTTGATGAAAAGCGGCATCCTTACGAGCCCTGACATCAAACCTCTGGAACAGGGAGTTCTGGACTTCGGACTTCGGACTTCGGACTCCGGTCTTCCTTCCGACTACAAAAAATACGATGCCCTTTACCTGAAAGTGTTCGACCGTTCGGGCGAAGAAATTTATTGCTACAGTTGGAAGATTGGCGGCAACCTGCGCGCTGTTTCGCAACTGGTGAAAATGGATATCAGTGAGCAGGAAAAGCAGCAGCGCGAAAAACTGAAAGCTGCCGGAATTGAGGCCGACAATATTTTGCCCATCGAACAGCAATCGGCTGATCTATCCGAAGAAAAAGGAGTTGCCGAATTGATGGAAAACGATAGTATTTACACCTTGAAAGCCTCCGGAATTGCAGTTACTTTCAGTAAAAAAGACGGTAAAATACAGAAAGTTACCAATGATTTAGGATTGCCGCTTCCGTTCAGCAACGGACCGGTTTTGGTAAGCGGAAATGCCAAACTGGAAAGCATCAAACCTGTAAAAACCGATAAAAGTTATTCTCTTGAAATGAGCTATTCCGGCGACCTCAAAAAAGTAATCTGGACCATGTTCAGCAGCGGCTGGCTGGCGATGGATTACGAATATCAGGTAGCTGGCGAGCAGAAATTTACAGGCATTAGTTTCGATTTTCCGGAGTCGGATGTGATTGGCGCCAAATGGCTGGGAAAAGGTCCGTCGCATGTGTGGAAGAACCGCACAGCAGGCGGGGTACTCGATGTATACCAACGCATGTACAACAACCGTTTACCAGCCGATAATAGTTGGGGATTGCCGCAGTTCAAAGGTTATTTTCCCGAAGTTTCATGGATGGAATTCAATACGGTTGACGGCAAATTTACTGTGGTTGCGCAGGAAGACGACCTGTTTGTTCGCCTTTTCAATTTCTACGGAATTTCAGGCCCGAAGAATTATCCCGAATTGCCGGTTGGTGATATTTCGTTTCTGGATGCCATTCCGCCTGTTGGAACCAAGCTGGCGATGGGCATCAGCAACGACACCTGGAATCTTGGCCCCATGGGTGAACTGAACAAAATGGACAAACCCGTAAAACGGACACTTTATTTTTATTTTGGGATATAAAGCCCCCTTCCCGTTCCCCCGAAAGGGGAAGGCTTTGGGACTGAAAATGATTAGTTCATTGACTAAATAAGATGAAAAATTAGAAATATAAGATATTAGAAACTAATTTAAGTTGAGAATTGAAACGATAGATAAATGAGGAATAAACCTAAAATATTCGCTTTTTTAAAGTCCCCCTTCGGGGGATTTAGGGGGCTTCTTTTTGTTTTGCTTCTGACCTGTTCCTTTGTTCAGGCACAACCTGAAACCCAGCCCTGGCATGGTATCGTTCGTGAAATGCGTTACCAGCCCGATGGTTCCGATTTCGTGATTACCAACGGAACCAAACGTTTTAACCGGGCGCTTTATGGAACGAACACTGCTTTTCGGGTGGAAGCCGGCGATCTTCCGGAGTTTGCCTTGTACTTACCCGGTATGGGCGGTAATCTGCGCTTGGGGCTGATTCAGGGCAATACTTCGAAATGGCTGACCGAGGCCAAAACCATTGAAGCCCGCTATCAGGCCGGAACCATGCGTTACCGGATTACTGATCCGATGCTTGGAAGTGGCAGTCTGAACATACAGGTACTGGCTTTGAGCGACGGTGACGGAATGATTTTGAAACTTTCAGGAGAGAATATTCCGGACAAGCTTGATTTGGCCTGGGCATTTGGCGGGGCTACCGGAAAGAAATTTTCGCGCGACGGGGATTTGGGCGCCGACCCAGAATCTTCCTTTTACCTGAAACCTGAATACTGTGCAGATAATGAATATGAACTTCAAGGGAATGCATTTACCCTGTTTTTTGGCTCTGGCCGAGACCGTTCGACGAATGAATTTTATGAAAATAACTACAAACCAACCAAAGAGGAATTGGAACAAACCCGGCTTCTGGTAAAAAAAAGACTGTTTGCTTTGTTTCCTGAAAATTCTGAAATCCGGATCACCGATGCTAACCAGCAAAACACTCCCATTGAAAGCCTGAATGCTGAAAAATCGGTTACTCCAATGGCTTCTGGAAAATTCACTTTTACTTCAGGAAAAGACATTTATTTATTGATTCAGAATCCGGACACCCGATCAAAACCTACGTATTCCGGGTTGCCCCAACTATTCGATAAAGCAGATGCTGTGCGAAAAAAACTGGCTGAACAAATTAAAATTGAAACGCCTGATCCACACATCAATGCGGTGGGCGCGACCATTTCGACGGCTGCCGATGCAGTTTGGGATGGCCAGTCGTTTATGCACGGTGCCATTGCCTGGCGAATGCCGCTCAATGGCTGGAGGGGTGCTTATGCTGCCGATTGGCTGGGCTGGCACGATCGTGCCAAAACACATTTTAGCGGTTATTTTCAGGCGCAATACACCGAACCGGCATCAGGCCCAAGTGTTCCCGATACGGCAACCCATTTGGCCCGGCAGAAAGAGGAGATTGGAACGGCATTATTCACCGACGGTTACATCAGCCGCAGTCCGGGTAAAATCAACAAACCGCATCATTACGACATGAATCTGGTTTTCATCGATCAATTGCTCTGGCATTTTCGCTGGACGGGCGATCTGGAATACGTGCGTCAAAGCTGGCCGGTTTTGGAGCGGCACCTGGCATGGGAAAAACGTAATTTCGATGCGAACGATGATGGTTTATACGATGCTTATTGCTGTATTTGGGCCAGCGATGCGCTGCAATACAGTGGTGGGGGGGTAACCCATTCGTCGGCATACAATTTTCGGGCAAATAAAATGGCTGCTGAACTGGCCGTTCTGATCGGGAAAGACCCAAAACCCTATTTGGCTGAAGCCGATAAAATCAACAAAGCGGTGACGCAGAATCTGTGGCTTCCTGAAAAAGGATGGTTTGCCGAAAACAAAGATTTGCTGGGCAATCAGCTGGTTCATCCGTCGGCCGCGTTGTGGACGGTTTATCATGCCATTGACGAAGGATTGGCCGATCCGTTTCAGGCATACCAAACCACGAAATATGTCGATTATTCCATTCCACATATTCCAATAATTGCAAAAGGCCTGCCTGAAGGCGATTATTACACGATTTCAACTACCAATTGGATGCCTTACAATTGGTCGATCAACAACGTGGCTTCCGGCGAAGTACTTCATACTGCTCTGGCTTATTGGCAGACAGGGCGCTCCGAAGAAGCTTTCAGGCTGACTAAAAGTATGTTTCTCGATTACATGTTTTTGGGGAGTAGTCCGGGAAATTTTGGGCAACTTTCGTTTTACGATGCCTTTCGTGGCGAGCTTT
>JAUYTA010001070.1 GCA_030695265.1 Bacteroidota bacterium | reverse complement strand
AAGTTCAACCGATTTATTTTTGAGTTCATAGGCGAGTCTTTTCTCTTTATAAAACAGATAGAAGAGAGCCACAAACAAACCAACCACCAGAAGAGCAATTGTAACCAGGTATATCTGGATCAATCGGGCAGAATGGATGCTGTCCTTTTTTATCAAGCCAAGCCAATCCAATGTTATTGTATGACAATGCGATGCCTTGTTGATCATTTATCTTTTCATACAAACCGAGTGCTTTCCAATAGTATTCAAGACTTTCATCAATTTTATGCTGATCATAGGCAATGGTTCCGAAATTATTGGTTATATCAATAATCATCGTTGTATCTTTTCTGAGATTACTGCTGTAAAATTCATTCAAACCATTTATTATCAATATATCAATCCGATTGTGATTATCATTGGCAGCTTTTGCCCATTCATCAGCTTTGTTTAGCAAAATGGAAACAGAATCGTGATTGGTTGCGCTCAAAACCATCTTGTTGGCTTTGTCCATCAAGGTAATAAGTTGAAAATTTCGAACTGGCTGAGTAGTGGGTACACCGGAATATCCAAAAAAGGAGGAAAGCAAATTAATAAAGAACAACAATGTAATTCGAATATAAAAAGACCTCATACTAACTTTATTCGTTTTTCCGGCAAAGAATGCAAATATAATACTTTATTATCCAAATAACTTTCAGTTTTTAAGTGCCCGGATATCCTGTAAAATAATTAGAAACCAGCAATAATTTACTTGCTGAAATTTGAAGTTAATTTCACCCCAAACAAACTGAAATCATTTGAAATACACTAAAATATGCTTAATTCTGTACTTCTGTAAACTAAAAAAAATTAAACACATGAATGAATTAAATGCACAGGAATACATGGATCGTGAAGCCCGCTACGGCGCTCACAATTACCATCCGCTACCGGTAGTTCTGGAACGTGGAGAAGGTGTTTTTGTATGGGATGTTGAAGGCAAGAAATACTTCGATTTCCTGGCTGCCTATTCAGCAGTAAATCAAGGTCATTGTCATCCAAAAATAGTAAAAGCCCTTACTGATCAGGCTCAAAAACTGGCGCTTACTTCGAGGGCTTTTTATAACAATGTACTGGGCGAATGGGAAGAATACATGACCAGCTTATTTGGATACGACAAAATGCTGCCCATGAATTCGGGCGCCGAAGCCGACGAAACAGCCTTAAAACTGATACGCAAATGGGCTTACAAAGTAAAGGGAGTGCCAAAAGGCGAAGCCAAAATTATAGTTTGCAATGGCAATTTCCATGGCCGTACCATTACAATTATTTCAATGTCGTCTGATCCTGATGCCTATAACGATTACGGCCCATATACTCCCGGGTTTATCAATATTCCGTACAACAATGTGAAAGCTTTGGAAAAAGCGCTGGAAGATCCAAATGTGGCCGGATTCCTTGTTGAACCAATTCAGGCAGAAGCTGGAGTGTATGTTCCTGAAGATGGATTTCTGCGGAAAGCATTCGATTTGTGCAAAGAGAACAATGTGCTTTTTGTAGCCGACGAAGTTCAGACCGGGCTTGCACGTACCGGGAAAATGCTGGCCTGCGATCACGAAGATGTCAGACCTGATATTCTGATTCTGGGAAAAGCCATTTCAGGAGGAATGTTTCCGGTATCGTGCGTTTTGGCCGATGATGAAATAATGCTGACAATTAAACCGGGTGAGCACGGATCAACTTATGGTGGAAATCCGATTGCTGCCAAAGTTGCCATTGCTGCGATGGAAGTGATTAGGGAAGAAAACCTGGCCGACAATGCAGAAAGGCTTGGAAAAATATTCAGAAAAAAATTAAAGTCAATTGATTCTGAACTTATTGAAATTGTAAGAGGAAAAGGTTTATTGAATGCCGTTGTTATTAAACCTGTAAACGGAAAAAGTGCATGGGATGTTTGTGTTGCAATGAAAAACAACGGATTACTGGCAAAACCAACCCACGGACACATCATCAGATTTACCCCGCCGCTTGTGATCACTGAAGAACAATTATTGGAGGCAATCGGAATCATTGAAAAAACATTTGCTGAAATCGGGATATAACAGAAAATGAGTATCCTTAAATCTACCAGATGTCATTAATGAAGGCGACAAGATGCAAATTTCATTCGAAAATAACGGTATTAACTAATTGATTATTAAGCGTTCTCATGGAACTCACACGCCGGAAAGCATCCACTTTGAACATTTATTTTCATTCAATTTTTGTGCCGCCTCCTTTAAAATATTTCCAGCGGCATGTTCGTTTCATGCATATTGTCGCCTTCTATGATTTCCAGAATCCGCATGACAATTGGATTAACTGACAATTTCTTCAGAAAAAGAAGCTATTTTTACGAAATTCAAGGTTTGGAAGTAGAAAGTCAACACAATTAAGAATGCAAATTCACCGGCAAAAAATATTGAAAATAGCAACCGTCATACTTGTAAGTGTGATAGTGATTACCGCTGTGACTTTTGGATTGATCTATTTCAAGGCACAATCGTACCTGAACGAAAATCTGTCAGCATTTATTCACAAAAAATCAAAAGGAAAATACGAATTAACTTTTGATAATTTGAGTATTAATTTCAGGCACTGGGGGGTTGAAATTGATCAGGTTTCCTTCCATCCTTCTGATTCGCTGATAAATACAATTAATGATACCATTCCGGGCAAACAGTTTTATTCATTTTCATCGCCGAATATCCGCATTGCCCAGATTCAATTACTGAAATTAATTTTTAACAGGCAACTCGAAATTGGTGAAATATTGATTTCACAACCAGAGCTAAAAATTCATGGGAAACAGACTGATAATGAAGATCAAAAAAATAGCGTCAGCACTGTTTTAATGGAACTCCGGCCATTGGTAACAAAAAATTTCAGCAGCATAAAAATCAATAAAATTGAGTTGGTAAACGCAAGTTTCGACTTTTACAATTTGCTCGGAGATAGCCGCAAACTTTCGAACGCCGAAGACATCACGATTGGTATTCTGAATTTCTATACAGATTCTTTGCTTTTACCTGATCCTGAGCGGGTTTTCGATGCGGATGACATCTAC
>JAUYTA010001069.1 GCA_030695265.1 Bacteroidota bacterium | reverse complement strand
TGTTGTGTGTGGTGGTTCCCAACTTGTTGAGGCGCGAATCCATACTGTCGCTGTAACCGGTTTCGTTTTCGAAGTCGCGCAAAAATAGTTTATACTTTATACCGTTTTCGTTGGTCAGAACATGGTCGCCATATATGTTTGCCGCCCATTTGATCCTGTATTTTGCTTTATCAGCTTTTTGGCGACGTTCCTGCAAAACCCGTTTGACCATTCCTTCGCGGGAATATTTTTTATGCTCAACCGGTTCTTTGGGGTCAAGAAACCGCAATTCGTTTTCAACTTCGAGCAAACATGCATACGAAACCCGGTCCCAGCCGCAACGCTCGCCATTGATGGAAGGTATCACATCCTCCTCAACGATGTCAAGCGAACATTCCTTTGGATGCTTAGTTTCCTGCGAATCAACCACCAACTCAAACCTGACGGCTGATTGCGACAGTACCTGACAGTCGTTGTTGTTGAAAATGATTTCGCCCAAAGCCAGTTCTGTCTTGGGTAAGATAATCTGTAATTTTTCTTTTTGTGATTTGATTAGTTCCTGAAGTTCCATGAAATTATAGGGTATTTGAGTGAATTTTTGAAGTGATAAAAATAGAAAAAAGAGCGTTACGAATTTTCTTTTTTGCTCCAATTATGCTTTTTCCCGGTTTTGTAATTTAATTTGTTTTTCTCAATGCATTGAGTAATTTTACTCAGTACATTGAGTAAATGGGAATATGAATTTTGAAAGAAGTCATAAGAGTTTGTTGCTGAATCGTTTAGTAGACGAAAAACGACAATTTGTTCAGGTAGTATTTGGACCACGTCAGGTTGGAAAGACTACCATGATTGTACAGGTTTTGAAGGAAACAGACATGCCATCGCATTATATGTCAGCGGATGGAGTATCTTCAGATCAACAAATTTGGATAAGTCAGCAATGGGAAATTGCCCGTTTGATCATTAAACAATCAGAAAAAAATGAGGGCCTTTTGATTTTTGATGAGATCCAAAAAATTGAAAATTGGAGCGAGGTAGTTAAACGGGAATGGGATTTGGATACGATGAATGGAACCGGGTTGAAAGTTGTACTTTTAGGTTCATCCAGAATCCTCTTGCAGCAAGGGCTTACAGAATCACTCGCAGGCAGGTACGAAACAACCTACATGGGGCATTGGTCATTCAGTGAGATGCAAGAAGCTTTTGGATACGATATTGACCAGTTTATTTGGTTCGGTGGTTATCCTGGAGCTGCATCAATGATTAAGGATGAAAATAGATGGAAGCAATATGTATTGGATTCATTAATCGAAGCAAGTATTTCACGCGATATCTTAATGTTGACCAGAGTAGATAAACCCGCCCTGATGAGAAGGCTTTTTGTTTTAGGATGTCAGTATTCCGGACAAATTTTGTCTTTTAATAAAATTCTGGGACAACTTCTGGATGCTGGCAATACAACAACATTATCTAATTATTTAAATCTGCTTGATACGGCTGGCTTATTAAACGGCATCGAGAAATATAGCCCTGATTTAATCAGGCAACGATCTTCAAGTCCTAAATTTCAGGTTTATAACACGGCGCTGATGTCAGCTCAGAATGACTTGACTTTTCAGGAGGTAAAAATGAAACCTGACTTATGGGGTCGATGGGTTGAATCTGCCGTTGGCGCTCATTTAATTAATAGTTCGAGAGCCGGATATTTCACTGTACATTATTGGCGGGATCATAACGATGAAGTCGATTTTGTTCTGCAATACCGTGGAAAAGTGATTGCCATTGAAGTAAAAAGCGGAGCAAGAGCACAAATTTCGGGAATGGAAGCATTTAAAAAGAAATTTCCCCAATGTAAAGTATTTCTAATCGGTGCAAGTGGATTGCCAGTGTCGCAATTTTTGCAAACCAATCCGACTGATTTGTTTTAAAATCTAATTATTTCCTTATCCAATCACCGAAACCTATTGTCAAACAGGTGATTTTTTGAAACCATACACCTGACTTTGATGTTAATGGAGTAAATCACAAAACGAAAGGAGACCACATTATGCCAAACAGTGTTTACAAGATTATTGAATTGGTTGGTTCAAGCAACGAATCATGGGAAAAAGCTGCACAAAACGCTATTTCCAAAGCTTCCGAATCTTTGCGCGAACTTCGTATTGCTGAAGTTAGTGCAATGGACATGACCATTAAAGATGGCAAGATTGAAAGCTATCGCACTAAACTGAAGGTATCTTTCAAATTTGAAGGTCACCACTAAAACAGATTAGCTGATTAGAAATTAACAAACAGGACGAGCCCGAAAATGGGTTCGTCCTGTTTGTTTTAACGCTTTGTATCGCATAAAATACTCATCGCATAAAAATTCGTACTATTCAATCATTTTTTTATAACTTCAACAAAAATTAATAAATATCCGGGAACTGAATTATATTAGGGAAATCATGCGGCAGGGAAAGCGTCAGTTGTTATTACTTTATTTTTTGTTTTTATTTCTTATTTCCGCCAATTCATTCGGCCAGTCAGACAATATTGAATTCGACCAATATACGACCAACGATGGATTGTCGAATGGTTATATCAATGCATTTTTACATGATAGCAAAGGGTTTATCTGGATTGGGACTGCCAACGGTTTAAACCGTTTTGACGGCATCACATTTAAAACATATTATTCTGATATCAAAGATACTACCTCTATTCCCGGTAGCGGTGCAACTGTTTTGGTTGAAGATTCGTTGGCCAATATCTGGGTAATGACGAGCAATGGCTTCTGTGTTTATGATAGAAAAAAGGATAGCTTTTCAAGAAAGGCAATACGGGTAAACGGAGTAATTGTAAATAATTTTTTCCTGAATGCATGTATTATTGATAGCAAAGGGTTTTTATGGGCTTCATCACCAGGTATGGGAGTTTTTCGGTTTAAGATATATGACAATCCGCTCATTTTCAATGCCATTATTGATGCAGAATTGTATTTGCTGGAGGAGGATGATGTTGATCCGACATTAAAAAACAATGTATTTTCATTTATTGAGGATGAGAAGAATATGATTTGGGTAGCAAGCCACAGCAATAAGCTTTTCTATTTTAATAATCAACAAAATATATTTCTTTCAAAACAAATCAACCATCCGGAAGCTGAGAATTTCAGCAATAAAAGTAAAGGTTTATTAAAAGATAGTGCCGGTAATTTTTTTATAAGCATTGAAGATAACGGATTGTTGGTTTGGGACAGAAGAAAAAATGATTTCAGGTTATACAAACCAAACGGCACACATACAGGTCCAAAAGGCAGAGTTTTATCGGCTCTTGCTGAAGATAGAGATGGATTAATCTGGATTGGTGACAGAAATTCAGAAGGTCTAAGCATATTTAATAAAAAGACAGGACGATTTAGCTATAGTCGGTCAGACAAGTTTGATCCATATTCTCTAAATACGAATAAAATAAATTGTATTTATCAGGATAAAACCGGATCAATGTGGGTGGGCGGAATTATTGGAATAAATAAATACAGTCCCGGCAAATTAAAATTCAAACGGTATTTTAGTAACCCGAATATTCCTGGCAAACTAAGTATTAATAATACCCTTAGTTTCGCTGAAAGTAAAACAGGTGAAGTCTGGATAGGAACTGACGGGGGAGGTTTAAATAAACTTGATCGGAAAACGGGTGAATTTTCACATTACAAAGACAATCCTTCTGATCTCAATTCGTTAAGCAGCAATGCTGTAATATCAATTTGCGAAGACCATGAGGGTACCTTGTGGATGGGTACTTATCATGGTGGATTGGCCAGAATGAAAAATGGCAAATTTGATGCGTTTTATCCTGATCCGTCCAACCCAAATTCAATTTCTGATAGAAATGTTTGGTATGTTTTTGAAGATAGTAAAAATAACGTGTGGGTAGGTACGCTAAATGCTGGGCTTGAATTGTTTGACCGAAAAACAGGACGCTTTTATCATTATACATCAGCCGAAGGTGATTCAACCAGTTTATGCAATAATTCAATCAGGCAAATATATGAAGACCGTAATCAAAACCTTTATATTACAGGTAATCAGGGAGTAAGTATAATTGATTTGAAGGCATATGATTTTTCAGAACCACCACCTGATATTAAATTCCGAAATTTGGTACATCGTGAAAACAGGAATAGTCTCAGCAGCAATGATGTTTATTGTGTAAAAGAAGACAATAAAGGTAATTTGTGGTTTGGCACATACGGATCGGGTATTGACAAGCTGGAATTGGCGACGGGCAAATACACGAATTATTCAACAAAAGATGGTTTTCCCGGGAATTCAGTAACTTCTATCCTAGTTGATGACCTAAATAATTTATGGCTGGCAACTGACAAAGGCCTTGTAAAGTTTAATCCGGAAACAAAAGTGGTCGTTGTTTTTGACCAAAAGGATGGTTTGCAAAACACGAGTTTAAAAAGTTGGGCGATAAAAACCAAAGACGGTGAAATGTTTTTTGGTGGCCCCGATGGTTTTAATTCGTTTTATCCCGACCGTATAATAAATAATCAAAACCAGAATAAGGCTCCTGTAGTTATAACCGGTTTGAAGATATTCAACAAACCGGTTATGATAAATGAACAATTCAGTGGACGGGTTCTGTTGGTAAATGATATAACTGAAACCCACGAATTGATATTATCTTATAGGGAAAATTACTTTACATTCGAATTTATTGCGCTGGACTTTACAGCCCCGGAAAAAAATAGTTATGCATATATGATGGAAGGCTTTGATATTGAATGGATTAAATGCGGTGCCAGACGTGAAGCCAATTATACCAATCTTGATCCTGGTGAATATACCTTCCGGGTAAAAGCCTCCAACAACGATGGTGTTTGGAACGAAGAAGGTACTTCAATAAAAATAATAATTCTCCCGCCCTGGTGGAGAACATGGTGGTTCAGGACAATTGCATTACTATCATTTATCTTCATTATTGGTTCCATTTTTTACTCGAGACTCCGATATTTTAATACTCAGAAAATTCTGCTCGAAAAATTAGTAGATCAGAAAACTTCTGACTTGCAGAAAATGAACTCAATTTTGACAAATCAGGCTGAAGAACTGAATAAAACCAATTCGTTGCTTGAAGAACGGCAGGAACAAATAGAAGTGCAGAGTGTCGAATTATTGGCGCAAAAAGAGTCGCTGATAAAAGTGAACAGTGAATTGCATGAACTTAATGCCACGAAGGACAAATTCTTTTCAATTATTGCACACGACATTAAAAATCCATTTAACGCAGTTCTTGGTTTCTCCGATTTGCTCGAAGAAAACTTTAAAGAATGGGACGATGAAAGAAAACTTGAGGTTGTTAATCTAATAAATACCTCGGCTAAAAACCTTTACGAGCTGTTGGACAACCTTTTGCAATGGTCGAGGTCGCAAAGTGGGCTTATTGAATTTAAGCCTCAGAAAATTGTACTGAAGGATACTTTCAGCAATGCAATTGGTTTGTTCAAAGAGACGGCCAATGCTAAAAACATTGAATTGGGCTTTACATTTCCTGAAATTGAATTGGTGGTTTATGCCGACAGAAATATGCTCGATGCCATCATGCGCAACCTCATAAGCAATGCAATTAAATTCACCAACACTGGAGGCAAAGTGCATCTATTTGCCGAAACAATGGAAAAATTTGCAATTGTAAAAGTTACCGACAACGGTGTTGGCCTTAGCCCTGATATTCAGGAACATTTGTTTAAAATTGACAAACACACCAGTACCTATGGTACTAATAATGAGTCTGGTACAGGAATGGGGCTAATTCTTGTCAAAGAATTTGTAACCAAACATGGCGGTGCAATTGGCGTAGAGAGTATCAAGGGCAAAGGTAGCACCTTTTATTTCACACTTCCATTGATGAAATTTCAACAGCAGCCAACTCTCCCGCACCTTCGACTTTAAACTGTACGGGCAGGTTTGTGGATAATCCGGACTAAACCCTACCATACTTTCGGTGCGATGCACCTGAATAGGCGTGTTAGCGGTGACAGTATGGTAGAGCGAATGATGCGGGATGCAAGAAAGCCGCGTAGCGGTGACAGTAATTCCTGCCTTTGGGGTGATTCAAGTTATTTATTTTGATGTTCGGTTCCAAGACCGTGTGGGACTTAGTAGGAATCATAATTAAACCTATTTTTTCAACCTTATTCTCTATTTGTAAATCAATTAGGTAATAAGGTTGAAGCTTCCTATTCCATTATTTCTACTAAGGTTTCTTTGGAAAATAAGGTTTCAAAACAATTCATTTTGCGAAATCAGGTTTCGGTGAATAAGTAATTCTAAACTGGCAGCTTCGAGCCATTCTTTGGTAATTTGTTTCATGACATTTTAAATCAGAATAATTCCTTTTTGCATGATTTCTTTGGAGAATGAACTTCCCAATTCAATGAATCTTTGGTGAACGGGCATTGTATGAACAATTATATCCGAAGCATATTTTTTTCTGAATTTGTCCAGTGCCTGATAAACCCTTTTTTTGATCTGTAAGTTTTCTTCAAAAGTTTCAGGAATGATATTTTCTTTTGTAACAATATACAGATCAATATCACTATCAGCATCCGGGATACCATAA
>JAUYTA010001066.1 GCA_030695265.1 Bacteroidota bacterium | reverse complement strand
ATGCAGGGTCACCCGGTCCGTTCGAAAGGAAAATGCCGTCAAAATCTTCACCGCTGAAATCGTAGTCCCAGGGCACCACGATTACAGTTGCATTCCGTTTCAGCAAACAGCGGATAATATTGTATTTCACACCGCAATCGACCAATACCACGCGGTGTTCTCCATTTCCAAATACTTCAACTTTATCGGTACTTGCAATTGCAACCAGGTTTTCCTGATTCGGATCGTAAAAGTCTATCACTTCGTCGTCAAACTCGATTTTGCCAAGTAACGAACCTTTAACTCTGATAATTTTTGTCAAAGCACGGGTGTCGATCCCGAACAAACCCGGCACTTTGTTCTCTTTCAGCCAGTCGGCCAAACTTTTAATAGCGTTCCAGTGGCTGTATTCAAACGAATAATCAGAAACAATTAAACCTGAGATATGAATTTTATCCGATTCATAAAACTCGTACAAACCTTGCTCTTTCGAGTCACTTGGCACACCATAATTTCCAATCAGGGGAAAGGTTGAAACGAGTATCTGGCCCGTATATGAAGGATCTGTTAAACTTTCGGGATACCCGGTCATGGCAGTATAAAAAACCACTTCTCCGGCTACCGATTTTTCATATCCGAACGATTTTCCTTCAAATGTTGTCCCGTCTTCCAGAATCAACCTGGCTTTTCTTAGTTGTGTCATCGTTGCTATGCTAATTATTAAAAAAAATGCGTTTGGCTACGGCTGTAGGGCAAACGCATGGTTGTTATTTTAAACAAACTTTCTTTCCTATGTATCTTCGTAATTTCAACCTGGTGCTTTTCAAGTTTCAATTCGTTTGTGTTTTTCATTGTCGGCCACAAAAATATAAATTTTTTCTGAAAAAAAAGTTTGTTTTATTTATTTAATGCATATTTTTGCATCGAAAATGTATAAATATACAAAATGAAGAATCGCACCAAAAGACAGCTTGCAATTAAACAGGCAATTCTCAGTGGCCGGATTAGCAGTCAGGATGAGCTTTTGCACATCATGAAAGATCAGGGCTTCGAGTTGACCCAGGCTACTCTTTCGCGCGATTTAAAAATTCTGAAAGTTGCAAAAGTTTCCGATCAGGCATTGGGATATGTATATGTTATTCCTGAAGGTTTGAATACTGAAAATCAACGCGAAAATTCAAGGATTAATTTTCTGGCCGATGGGTTTCGCGATTTACAGTTCTCCGGAAATCTTGCTGTTATGCGAACAATGCCCGGTTATGCAAGTAGTCTGGCCGCAGTAATTGACAA
>JAUYTA010001055.1 GCA_030695265.1 Bacteroidota bacterium | reverse complement strand
TGATAAGATGATTTTGGATTATTCTGAACAAGTGCCTGTAATGTAGTTATTTTTGCCTGGTTATCGCGTTGTAAACCAAGGCAAATGGCCTTCTGGAAAAGTGCATAATCGGCGTCATATAAATTCATCCGGGCCGATTTGTCGTAACTGGCAATGGCTTCGGTATAATTGCGGTTCAGAAAATAACAATCGCCCAAACGGTTGCTGGCATCAGCCACTTTTTCGCTACGCGCACTTCCTTCAAGGTTTAAATATTTCCTGAAAAAGTCGGAAGCATTCGAATAATCCTTCAACTGAAAATATGAATAGGCTAAATTGTAATGGGCCAATTTGTATTCAGGAAGGGAAAATGCACCAACTGATTTCATGAAGCTATTGTATCCCGAAACCGCATTGTTGAAATTATTCAGGCGGTAGTTTGCTTCGGCTTTCCAGTAAAGCGACAGCGACCGGTAACTCTTGTCAAAATCTCCGGCATCCAGCGATTTGTCAAAGCTTTCGATCGCTGCTGAATAATCCAGGTTATTAAAGCTTTCCAGTGCGCGGAAATAGGCAACACGCTGGTAAGCTTTTTTCACCGATGGGCTTTTAACTTTTATATTTTCGATCGAAGCCATCGCGTCGCGGTAATTGCTGGTACTCATGTACACTTTTACGAGATAATCGTAGGCAACATCGTTTCGTTCCGAGTTTGGATATAGGGAAATGTATTTATCGAATGCCTTGATCGTTTCGTTAAATGGCGAGTACGATAACTCGTAAGTAATTTTGGCATAATTAAACAAAGCATCCTCTTTGATTTTTGCATCGAAATCGAATTCCGAAGCCGCTTCAAAAGCCTGCCGCGCCTTGTTTTTATCTTTGGTAACCACGTAACAGTCGGCCAGATGGTAATAGGCATTCTGTGCCAGTTCATCTTTTCCTTTCGATGCAATTTCGAGATGTGTAATTGCTTTGGCCTCCTGATTATTCAGGTAATAGCAATATCCAAGCATGTAGTTTTCTTCACGACCCCGGTTGCTTTTGTCCGAAAGATAGAATTCAAGAAACTCGATTGCTTCTTTAAACTGTCGAAGGTGAAAATACGAACTTCCCAGAATCCGCGCCAGTTCAGGCTGTTGGTCAGCCGAAACGGTGTTGATCAGCGGAGCAGTATATTTAACCACCTCGCTGTATTTTCCCTGTTTGTAATAAATCTGGCTGATGTAGAAAGGGATCACCTTTTCAAAAACCGGGTTCTTCTGCAATTTCAGAAACTCCTGAAGCGCCGATTCGTAATTTCCTTTCAGATAATGAATATGTCCCCAGTAATATTTTGCCGGAGCTGAATACAAAGAAGTTCCCTCTTTTATATCAAAAAAATCCAGAGCCGCAGCATCCATTTTCCCGAGTTCAAAATTCGCGTAACCCCGCATGTAATAAAAATGGGCAAGTTCGTCTCTGCTCAGTTTACTTTTATCGAAACCATCAAAAGATTTCAGAACTGCAGCAAATTTCCTTTTGTCGAAATTATAAATCGCCAGTTCAAATAAAGCCCTGTTCCTGAACGAACTTTCAGGAAACTGGTACATAAAATCTGCGATCTGTCCATCGGCATTTCTGTTGTCGAGTTTTAATCCGCACAATGCTTTGTAGAACATTGCTTCGGCCCTGACCTCCGAATTTTCATCCGCTTCCCTTGCAATCTGATCGAACTGATTAATTGCAGAAACATAATTCCGGGCTAAATAAAGCTCTTTGGCTTTCAGGATATCCAGACTGGGAGATTGATAGTAAACTGTATTTTGGGCAGATAAAAGGGTTGGCATAAATGCAACCCAAAATAGGAAAAGTATAAACCTGTAGGTCTTCATCGTATGTTCTGGTATTAGAATGAATCAGATAAAATGTAAAATTATCAATCAAATTCGACTTGGATACACAAATTGTACCATTTCTATACAAAAACTGATAATTAGGTTCTATTAGTATTTGGTTGGATAAAAAAAATTAGTTTTGCACCTATACCAATCCGTATTGCCATGTCAGAAGAAAACATCATTGAACTCATTAATGCAGACATCATTCAACGCGATCATGTGGTGCTTTCAGACATTAGTCTGGAAATAAAAACCGGCGAATTTGTTTATATGATCGGAAAAGTGGGAAGCGGAAAATCGAGCCTGATAAAAACGCTGAATGCTGAATTACCGCTTACAAAAGGCGAAGGAACTGTTGCAGGGTTCAATCTTGCAGACCTCAAAACCCGCGATATTCCTTTCCTGAGGCGTAAGTTAGGCGTCGTATTTCAGGATTTCAGGTTACTGACCGACCGCAATGTTTACGACAATCTTGCCTTTGTGCTGAAAGCCACCGACTGGAAAGATGCTACTGAAATTGAAGACCGCGTTTTGGCTGTGCTAGACAAAGTGGACATGACCAACAAAATAAAATCGATGCCGCACCAGTTGTCAGGTGGAGAGCAGCAAAGGGTAGTTATAGCAAGAGCTTTGCTCAATAATCCTGAAATAATCCTAGCCGACGAACCAACAGGAAACCTCGACCCGCAAACTTCGATTGATCTGCTGCAAATTTTCAAAGACCTGAACGAACAGGGAAAGACAGTTGTAATTGCAACCCACGACTACCCGCTGATCCGCCGCTTCCCGGCCCGAATCATTACTGTTGATGACCAAAAAATTTATGAAACGGTGATTACGAAGAAAGAGAAAGGATGAATTTAATTATTGACGATTTATTTATTGACGATTTACCATTTATCGCATTCATCTGAACACTCAAAGTGTAAATTGTAAATTGTCTAATTGTAAATCTTTCTGCTAGCTTAAATCACGAATAATTTCTTTCAGCTATTTTCAAAAAGAAACGGTTTGTAAATTTCCTGAAGTATCACTTCCTCATTTTCCCAGCAAAGTTCTTTCGCGGCTATTATCAGATTTTTCTTCCAAACTGCATTTTTCTCCTGATTAAAAAGCGCCATTTTGATGGTTTCGGCCAGATCTTTACGCTGATGTGTTTCGGCAATTGCTCCAATCCGGTATTGTTCAACAATTCGTTTCATCTCCGGAAGATTTGAAACCAGCACCGGAACTCCGGCCTGAATGTAATCGAACAATTTATTGGGCAAAGCGAAACGGTAATTCAACCCAAGGTCTTCTTCCAGCGAAATGCCCAAATCAGCCTGTCGGGTTATTTCACTTAATTGACTGATTGGCAACCTGCCTAAAAACTTCACTTTCGCTTCAAGCTGAAGTTCTGCAACCAGTTGTTTCAACTGAGCAGTAATATCGCCATCACCGGCAAGCCAAAGTTCAGCGCCGTCGATGTACATCATTGCACGAATGGCGGCTTCTATTCCGCGACCCAAATTGAGGGCCCCCTGGTACAGAATAATTTTTGGTGCATCAGATTTTTTTTGCACTTCCGGCAAAACATCCGGTTTTCCAGAACAAGTCGGAAGATTGCGAACCACCTTAAAATCAACTTTGTACAAATCGTGGTAAACTTCTGCAATTGAGTCACAAACCGTATAAGCAGCGCGAACCTTTGGAACAAGCAATTTTTCAAGCCATGTCCATATTCCTTTTACCATCGGTCGTCCAAGTAGCTCCGGCACTTCTGTAAAATACTCGTGACTGTCGTACACCAAAGGTTTTCGCTTAATGCGGCTGGCCAGATAATTGGCAGGCAAAGTATCCAGATCGTTGGCAACCAGAACATCCACCTTGGTTGTCAGTAAAAAGAAGAAAAGCCGCAGGTTATATTCAAGGTAAAAAAGGAAGCCTTTGCGAAACAACAATTTCATTCGGTGTGTTCGATATACACGATCAACAGGACTGCTTTCAGGTAAAATCCGTCCAATTAAAACAGGTTCAAAACCCATCTTTTGCAAACTGACGATGACTTTGTGCACACGGTTGTCGGTTACCAGATCGTTGATTACGCTGAGCGAAACTTTTTTCATCTGTTACTTTTTTAACCACATAGGCACATAGTTCACATAGAAAATTTAAAACTATGTGTCCTATGTGTCTATTTGGTTCATCTTTTCGTAATTTGTTTTATAATTGCCAGATGCTCGTCCCGGTATATCGGGAGAACTCCCGAATAATCATCTTCCAGTGTGAGAAAGGTTTTCTCATGGTCGTTTCATGTATAATTAAATTTTCACCAGCAGAATTTATCCTGAAATGTTAATTTTATTCATAGTGCCAAATTAAGGGAATTAGGCCGTTCTTCTGCTATATTTGCCAAAAATAATTCAGATGATCCGCACATATACCAATTTTCCCCTCAAAAAGCACAATACATTCGGAATTGAAGCTACTTCAAAATACTACTTCGAATTTACTGAAACTGAAGATCTGGCAGGGTTTCTGGCCACCAACAAACAATGGCAGAACTTGCCAATCCTGATTTTGGGAGAAGGAAGTAACCTGCTGTTTGTGAATGATTTTCCGGGATTAATTATCAATCCGAATATTCCGGGAATCAGCATTATACATGAGGATCGGAACAATGTTTGGCTCGAAGTTGGCGCCGGAGTTGTGTGGGACGATCTGGTTGAATATACCGTTTTCCACCAATGGGGCGGAATTGAGAATTTGTCATTGATACCAGGGAAAGTAGGCGCCGCAGCAGTGCAAAATATTGGAGCTTATGGAATGGAAATCCAAAACCAAATTGAATCGGTCAATGGATTTGACCTTGAAACGCAAACTGAATACACATACGATGCAACCAATTGCCAATATGCTTACCGCGACAGTATTTTCAAAAATAAACTAAAAAACCGTTTTTTGATTACCAGCGTGGTTTTCAAACTCGATAAATTTCCGGAGTTTATACTGAATTACGGCGATTTGAAAACTGAAGTTGAAAACTTGGGCAATGTTAATCTGCGAAATATTCGCCAAATAGTCGTTCAAATTCGGGAATCAAAATTACCCGATCCGAAAGTTGTTGGAAATGCAGGCAGTTTCTTCAAGAATCCGGTGATTGAAAATGTGCAGGCAGAGCAACTCAAATCAGCTTTTCCAACA
>JAUYTA010001052.1 GCA_030695265.1 Bacteroidota bacterium | reverse complement strand
TCAGTTCCGGAGAAATGCGGGCCGGCGTGATTGCGTCGGTTTTTCCTGCGGTATATTTGGCATCGACATCGAAAAATTCGTTTTGTGGAATGACTTCAGTAACCGGGAAAATCAGTTCCTGATCCGAAAGTTTTACCAATCCGCAGGTAAACTCCGGGCCATCGATAAACTCTTCAACCAGAATGTCGTGACTTTCTTTCATGGCCATTTCGAGCGCAGCCAGAAGTTGTTCTTTTTCCTTCACCTTGGTAACTCCGAAACTTGAACCGCCTGCATTCGGTTTTACAAACATTGGCAATCCGAGTCCTTCGACCAACCGATCGGCATCTACCTGATCGCCTTTAAACAAGCGAACCGATTTTGCCATCGGAACCTTGAAATTGCGAAGGTAATTGCTGCAGAAATACTTGTTGAAAGTAAGCGCCGAAGAATACACTCCGCAGGTAGAGTAGGGGATTTTCACCATGTCGAAATATCCCTGAAGTTTACCATCTTCACCGGGAGTACCGTGAATGGTGATGTATGCAAAATCGAATGGAGTTTTTTTTCCGTTTATGCTGAATGAAAAGTCGTTTTTATCGATCGATGCGATCACGTGATCATCTTCAAGAACTTCCCAATCCAATCCTTTCATCTGTACTTTCCATACATTGTAAATGTTCGGATCAATTGATTCAAATACATTTTTACTGCTTTTTACCGAAACTACAAATTCGGAGGAGTCGCCACCATATACAACAGCAATATTTTTTTTCATTTACTTTATTTTTTTACCACATAGACACATAGGTCACATACTTTTTTCTTTTCTCTATGTGTGCTATGTGCCTATGTGGTTCACATTTATTTTATTATTCCGAAGTTACGCGATTTGATAAATAATTCCGCCATTTTACAATTACGTTGGCCAAATCTTCAGGAAGTTCTGATTCGAAAACCATTTCTTCACCGGTAAAAGGATGCACGAAACCCAGCATTTGTGCATGAAGTGCCTGACGTGGAATCATCTCGAAACAATTCTTTACAAACTGTTTGTATTTTGTGAAAGTGGTTCCTCTCAGAATCTGGTCGCCACCGTAATTATCGTCGTTAAACAATGGGTGTCCGATGTGTTTCATGTGCACCCTGATCTGATGCGTGCGTCCGGTTTCAAGGCGGCATTCCACCAGATTTACGTAACCCAAACGCTCAATTACTTTATACTGGGTTACTGCGGGTTTCCCATGTTCGCCTTCAGGATAAACGGTGAAAACCTGCCTGTTTTTTAGGCTTCGGCCAATATTTCCGGTAATGGTTCCTTCATTTTCAGCAAGATCACCCCAAACAAGCGCAACGTATCTCCTCTTGGTAGTTTTTTCGAAAAATTGCAGCGA
>JAUYTA010001051.1 GCA_030695265.1 Bacteroidota bacterium | reverse complement strand
ATAAATCAGCGATCACAACACGATCCATTAATTCAGCAGCCTGTGTAAGCGCTTTGGAATACAACGAATAGAATTCGGCCTTTGAAAGCGATACAGCATCAGTAAATACGATCATGGTTGGCTCGTCTTCTTTTCTCAAAGCCGCAAGCGATGCCGCCATTTGGTTCGAATTGGCGAAACTCGCATCCCCATATTTTCCGCTGGAAATGATGTAGCAAGGGCCACCTCCATTGGCGAAATACATCTGCAGGCAGTAATGAAGCCGGAACTGCAAACCCCCGTAAGGATCCTTGAGGTCGCCATCCAAAACGAACGCTCCCGAACCATCCTTTTTTATTTTTATGCCGTTTACAGGATTGGCATCGTTGGTAAAATCAGTTTGCTTCGGAAATCCAAAAATCTGTTCAAAGTCATTGAGCGATTTGATTCGTTTCGGTTTGTTCACAAGCGACAGTCCATTCAAACTGTCGTTTTCAGTGTACCCAATAAAAGCGGGAATGGCTGTTTCTACCTGCGCCACCGATGGCGGCAATTTGGAAATTTCTTCTACATATACTCCAGGTGATTTGTAAGTCGTTGCCATGTGATCTTATTGTTTATGAATTAATTAATATGAATTTCTGAATAAAAGTTTTTCTCGGTTGTCTTAACCAATGCTTCAGTTTTAATAATGGTAGTTGCCGGATTTGGAAGATCGTCAATGGGATTGCCATCTTTTCCCAACACCGAAACATTTTCAATAAAACCAAAGCGCGTGAGTGGAAGTGGATTATCGGTAAAAGATGCGCCATTGAATTTTTCACCAACATACCGCCAGCGGGTAGATCTGTTTCGAAAGCGCAATTCATAGGCCGGAGAGCGCATAAATCCCTGCGGATCAAGCATGTTGTAGGTCGCATCGTCGCTTTTGACATTCAGCTGAATGATGCCGAACGGACTTTCTCTTTTCAGTAAAAGGAAGAATGCAACATCATCAGAATAAACCGGAGCAGCAGATTCAATGTGCATGGAATAAAAACCTTCAGGAAACTCCCTCATGTCAACCTGAAGGGTACGGAATTCGCCGGGGAGAATTACAACTTTAGGAGTTACAATAATTCCGGTTGCGGTCTTTATGGTTGCAACAGGCTCCACATTGGCAGCTTTAACGTGGTACGAAAATATTCCGCGAACCAATGGATGCCTGTCATTTACATTCACATATTGCAAAGGCACATTGTCAACAGACTCTTCGGTCATCCAATCGCTGGCTGTTGAGGTAATCTGGGTAGTTTTCTTAAGTGCCGTACAAAGCTTTGTCTGGTTGTTCAGATTGTCCGAAAGCATATCTCCGGGCAAATATTCCTTTGCTCCGTCGTAAAGAGGAGGAACTGCGCTGAGTGCGGGGAATTTTTTTGAACCGGCAGCGATGGTATTTTGAAAGGTGAAGATTTGACCGCTATTGCCTGTAAAAGGTAGCGCCGTATAATTCATCAAATCCATGTCGCGAAGCTTTATCAGGAAAGTGAACATTAAATCGTCAGCCAGTTCCATGAAAGGTTTGAACTTCGGCGGTTCCAGTCCATCTGATTCAGCCCGTAACCCAACGATTATGCCCGTTGAAGTAAATTTAAAGATGCAATTATGGGCACTCAAAATTTTGCTGCATTCCTCTGTTGGAACAATTTCAAAGATCTCGCGAGCATCATATTTCAACATCATGTTTGCCTTTTCTTCGTCGCTCATCGAATCAAATTCATTTTCTCCTTTGTTAAGAAAAAAATGATGTAATATCCTGACCTCGAAAAGAATATCGTATGTGATGGAAATGCTCATCTTATTTGGTTGTTAGTTTCTTCTTTTTAGTTTTTATGAGTTGCCCGGTTCTTCAATCCTCACTTGTTTAATAATACCGCGAGTTTCAGTTGCGCTTTCCCTTTCTAATTGCAACAGTCTTACTTTATAGCACACAAAAGGGTGCTGCTTTCCGCCCAACGTGCTCCACAGGTAATTCAATTGTTCAAAACTGAGGGTATATAAATCCAGAATAATGCGAAAATCATCAGGCAGTCCTTCAACCTGGGTCACACTATTCTTTAAGCTGAACGAGTATTTGCCCTGAAAAAAAGTAATGGCATGTGAAAGGTAAATAAGTGCATTTTCGTAATTGGTCATACAGGCTGTCACCAGAATAAAAAGATTCAGATTAATAGGAGGATTCTTATAAGTTACCATATCATTATTCAAAATGGAATACGTTGGATGGTTTTTCATCGTCGCCTCTTCCGAGAAGTTAACGAGGGAAATAAGGATGTTGTTAGTATTTTTTAGAGCATCATCATCCAGTCGCACAATACTTTGCAGGATTGCTACGGGCGATACGATCCCATCACCGTTTTTCTTTACCTGGTCGATATGGGCATTCAGTTGTTCTGCCAAAAATTTCAGGACTGGATGTATCATGATAGAAATATTAGCTTAAACTATTTACCAGCGAGCAAAAGATTAAATCCTGCACGGAATGATTTAAGGTTCTTTTCTATTTTAAGGAAGCATTCTGATGGAAATCTCTTTGATTATTTCAATTTTTATTTCCTGTTTGGGTCAGGGTTTGATTTAAAAATTGAAAATATAGGCTACCAACTATCCATCAAAAATTCAATCAAGATTTTAGCTATCTAGCTTAGGTTCTGCCTGTTTACAGCGTATTGATTTTCAAACAAACAAGTGAACAACCAAATTTACAACATTCAGATGTTAAAGTCAATACCAGCTGTAAAATAATATTTCTGTATGTATTTATCCGAAAAGAGATAAAAAGGTAACCCACAAAATCCAATTATTTTTTGATTTTTCGAAATTTAACATTTCAATTTTTTGTAACCATAACTATTAAATGCTCAGATTGTCATATTTTGGAATGATTACAGAATGACTATTTAGAAACATATCAAATAATCTATATATGTTGGTTTCTTCTGTTTTTAAGTTTATCTTTGCACCTCAAAATTGAAATAAAATGAATACAATTGAAATTGCAGGAAGATACTCGACTCTTGCAAATGAAACCTGTTGCTTGTCGTGTGGTGGCGCTGCAGAAAAGAGCGAAGCTAAAACCGGAGAGGTATGTATTGATTTGGGAAGCGGACGCGGAACAGATGTTTTACGTTTGGCTGAAGAAGTTGGCGAAGCTGGTTTTATTTACGGAGTGGATGTTACTGAAGAGATGGTTCGAAAAGCAGCATCAACCGCTTCTAAAATGGGCATTGAAAACGTAAAATTTGTTTTGGCCGATCTTGAGCAAATACCTTTGGAAAGCGAAATTGCTGACCTGATAATCTCCAATTGCACTTTAAATCATGTTACCAACAAACCAAAAGTATGGGCCGAAATTTACCGTTTGCTGAAAAATGGCGGACGGTTTGTAATCAGCGATATTTTTTCAAGTGAGCCTGTTCCTGGAGAATATGCCAATGATCCAATTGCTGTGGCTGAATGTTGGGCCGGATCAATCACAAAAACCAAATATCTTGACATCATCAAAAATACCGGATTTAAAGATTTCCGAATTCTGGAGGAAAGCCAGCCTTATCCGAAAGGAAAAATTGAAGTTTCGAGCTTTACAATTACTGCGACGAAAGACGAGTTTAGTTGCTGTTAAAACAGAGTTTCAAGTTCAAGGTTTCAAGTTCCAAGTTTGCTGAATAATTTGGATATTGGATATTGAATATTCAGAATTGGATATTTTTCGAAAAGTCTGAAAGTGTTTTATATCGAACCTTGGTTCATTTAACCTACTTTTATTTTCTATAGTTAATCAATACAAAATTCTCAAGAATGAAAAGTTTAGTAAAAAAAGTCCGCAAAGGACAGGTTAAACAGGCACAATGCTGTGCCAAACAATCACAAATTATTGCCGGATGCCACGATTAAGGCAAAAGGAAAAAGCCTCCCCTAACCCCTCCGAAGGAGGGGGATTGGGGTGGTGTTTCAAATTCACATTCTGTAGTTTTTTATTGTTTTTTACTTTCCCCCTTCGGGGGAATTAGAAGGGGGCCATCCATGCAACTCTCCAAATACAACATCACATCAAAAATAAAAGACTCCGGCAATTGGTTCGTAGTGAATTCATTGTCGGGGCAGGCTGATATTCTTGATCAGGAAACTTTCGGGCAATTGAAAAATATTGACGAAACAAATCAGGAACTGATTGAAAATGGTTACGTCGTCGATCCGGTTCTGGAAAAGCGATTGTTTCGCGAAAAGTACCTGAAGTTTCTTGACGACCGGGAAAAGGATGAGGTTCAAATCTTTTTCGTGACCAACTACTCGTGCAATTTCGATTGTTCGTATTGCTACCAGGCTGGTTACGAAGCTTTGCCCGTGGCGTTGTCGAAAGAAGTGACAGACTCTTTTTTTGATTACATCCTAAAAGAGTTTTCCGGTAGAAGAAAGTATATCACCCTTTTTGGTGGCGAACCTTTTATGAATGCCCCGCGCCACAAGGAAAATATCGAATACATTATTGAACGGGCAACTGCATTGAATCTTGAAATTGCTGCGGTTACCAACGGGTACAATCTGGAAGAATACATTCCCATTTTAAAAAAGGGTATCATTCGCGAAATTCAGGTGACAATAGACGGAACCAGCGAAATACACAACCAGCGTCGTTACCTGAAAGGCGGCAATCCGACTTTCGATCGTATTGTTCGCGGAGTTGACCTGTTGATTGAAAACAACATTCCAGTCAATTTGCGCATGGTGGTTGACAAACAAAATATTGGCAATCTGCCTGATTTGGCTCAGTTTGCCATCAACAAAGGCTGGACTGCATCTCCGTTATTTAAAACCCAGTTGGGACGAAATTATGAACTGCACGAATGTCAGGCCAATCAGTCGAAATTGTATTCAAGGCTGGAACTATATCAGGATTTGTACTATTTGCTGAACCAATTCCCTCATATCAGCGAATTTCACAAACCGGCATTTTCGGTATCTAAATTTTTGTTCGAACAGGGTGAAATGCCTGCGCCGCTTTTCGATGCCTGCACCGGAACCAAAACCGAATGGGCTTTCGATTTCACCGGAAATGTTTACGCCTGTACTGCCACGGTGGGCAAGAAGGATGAAAGTCTTGGAACTTTTTATCCTGAAATCAGGAAAAATACGGAAGCTGTTGAGGAATGGCAGGAGCGCGATATTTTGTCGATCCCAAAATGCCAGAGCTGTAACATGAGTTTAATTTGTGGCGGCGGATGCGCTTCGATGGCCAAAAATTACAACGGAACACTGAACAGCCACGATTGCCGCCCGGTAACTGAATTGCTGGAACTGGGGATTGGACATTATTTCAACGAATAAAACATACACCCATGAAAGAAATTAATGCAGTAGATTTTGAAAAAGAAGTATTAAACGGTGGAAACGTATTGGTTGATTTTTTTTCAACTGAATGTGCTCCATGCGAGGCCGTTGCACCTAAACTGGAAGGTCTTGAAAAGCTTTTTGGAAAAGAAATCAAATTTGTGAAAATTTTTCGTCAGGGAAACCGCGAACTGTCGGATAAGTTAATTGTAAAAAGCTCTCCGACACTTTTATTTTATCAGGATGGGGAAGAGGTTTGCGGTCGTTTGGCGGGTGGCGTTAAGCGCTCCGAAATTGTTCGCGAACTGAAACATGTTCTGGGAAAAGAAAAAGTAACTCAAATAATGGCAACGCAGCAACCTTTTGTAACCGATGTTGATGTGGCCATTTTGGGTGCCGGCCCTGGCGGTTTGACCGCAGGATTGTACCTGTGTCAGGCTAAAATAAATACTGTTTTAATCGACATTGCCCTTCCCGGCGGATATGTTTCTACTACCCACATGGTGTCGAACTATCCCGGTTTTATTGATCCGCAGCCCGGATATCTGCTTGGGCACAACATGTCGGAGCAAACCAAACAATGCGGAACAACCTATAAAGTGGCGGTTGACGTGACAAAAGTCGATCTTCAGAAAAAAGAAATTACCATTGACAACCAGGAAACCATTCGCGCCAAACGAATTGTTGTCGCAACCGGAACTTCACCAAACAAAATGGGCATTCCGGGAGAAGTGGAATATCGTGGAAAAGGAATTTCGTATTGCGCGACCTGCGATGCCAAATATTTTGGCGACAAGGAAGTAATTGTTGTTGGCGGTGGAAATTCAGCCATCGAAGAAGCTGATTTTATTGCGAAGTTCGCTTCCAAAATCACCATCATCCACCAGTTCGACCAACTTCAGGCCAACAAAACCGCACAGGAAAAAGCTTTTGCCAATCCAAAAATCTCGTTCATGTTATCGCACGAACCACGTGCCATTAAAAAAGACGGAGATAAAATGGTTGTTGAAGTTGAGCATTTGAAAACCAAAGAGATGAAAACGATCACTGCCGACGGTATTTTTGTTTTCATCGGGTTAAAACCCAATCTCGAAATATTCAACAATCAATTTGAGCTTGATGAATGGGGATACATCAAAACCGATGAAGATAAACGCACCAATATTGATGACGTGTTTGCCGTGGGCGATGTGACTAGCAAAAAATACAGGCAGATTACAACTGCTATTGCTGATGGAACCATTGCTGCCATTTCAATCACAAGGGAAATCGGATAAATTGGGGTGCGGAGAATTTTAATCTCCGATATTGTTTTTTTGCAATTCGCGATTAGAATCCGCGACACCTATGCAGATATTAGTGGTTAAGATTAAATTCAGAGATTCCGGTATTCATTTTCCTGAAAAGGGGAGTGAAGCCGGAATTTTTTTTGCTGCAACTCTTGCTTTATGAATTTCGATTATTAACTTTGCAACTCAAAGTACTTTTAAATGAAAACAAACTCAGCCAATCCAAAGGAAGATCTTCAGGCCATTCGCGAGATCATGGAACGATCTTCCAAGTTTTTGTCGTTAAGCGGTTTATCAGGCGTTTTCGCCGGCGTATGTGCTTTGATCGGCGCTGCGGTTGCCTGGTTAATTATTCTTGATTCGGGTCACGTGCAATACGATGAATTCATGCGTAGTCTGGGGGCTTCGCCAACGGCCAACATCAGGCTTTACCTGGCAATTGACGCCTTACTGGTTTTGGGCTTTGCCATTTTGGGAGCTGTTTACTTTTCTTTCAGGAAGGCAAAAAAGGCTGGCCAGCAATTCTGGACCAATTCAACCAAACGTTTGGTCGGACACCTTCTGATTCCACTGGTTTCAGGAGGGATTTTCGCAATTATTCTGATATTCCGGAACAATATTGAGTTGCTTGCTTCGGTAACACTCATTTTTTATGGATTATCATTGGTGAATGCCGGGAAAT
Organism: Bacteroidota bacterium; assembly: GCA_030695265.1. Classification (GTDB taxonomy): domain Bacteria; phylum Bacteroidota; class Bacteroidia; order Bacteroidales; family Prolixibacteraceae; genus Aquipluma. The sequence goes on along the minus strand of JAUYTA010001051.1, from coordinate 2,012 downwards.
TTACTTTTGGGGAAATTCATTATCTGGGGCTGACTGAAATCGTGTTGGGAATTCTGGCCGGAATTTTTATCAATTACGGTTTGCTGTTTTGGGTCGTGGGATTTGGAGTGGTGCACATTGTTTACGGAACAGTGATGTATTATAAATATGAGCGGTAGGGCATGGGGATGAGAGCACGGGGCAGAGAGCGCGGGGCATGGAGAACGGAAAAGGGAGAAGGGAAAGCAGTCGCAGAATTCAGAAAAGTCGGAAGACCGAAGACTGGAGTCCGATGAAAGTGGTGGCGAGCCCTGAGTGCGAAGCAGCGTTGCCCTGAGCCTGCCGAAGGGTCGAAAAGCGCACCTCGCAGCGTTAAATAGTCAATTGTAAATAGTTAAATTGTAAATAAACTCTGGTGAAAAATCCAATTTCAAATCTTCAGAAAGTATTCGAAAGCCGCATCAGGCTTGGAATCATGTCGGCACTGATGGTGAACGACACGCTGGATTTCAATGCCCTGAAGGATTTGCTTGAACTGACCGACGGAAATCTTGCCAGTCACCTGAAAGCATTGGAACAGCAAGAAATTATACTGGTTTCCAAACAATTCGTTGGCCGGAAACCCAGCACTACATACAGGGCTACAGATCATGGAAAGAATTTGTTTCGCCAACATCTGGCAGCCCTGGAAGAACTAATTAGCAATCAATAATTTTTTTTTATTCACAAACTTTGTAATTCAAAGTACTTTTAAAAATTCAAAACAATGGAAACAAAAGGTATTCAACAATTCATGAACAGTTACAGTGTGAAGATGATCATCGTTTCGGGGCTTGCGATTCTGCTGCTCATCCCGTCGTTTTTAATTCAGGACATCATCAGAGAGCGGATTGCCTTGAGCGAAAAAGTAAAAAATGAACTCTATGCTCAATGGGGCAGTAAGCAGGTGGTTGCAGGTCCGGTGCTGAATGTGCCGTTTGTCATTCAGGAACAAAATGAAATTGGGGAAGCGATGATTGAACGAAAAGGTATTGCCCATTTTTTGCCTGAAACCTTGAAAACGGATGGTTCGCTGGCTCCTGAAAAGCGTAAACGGGGCATTTACGAAGTGGTGGTTTACGAAGGCCGCATCAAGCTGAAAGGCACATTTGCCCAAACAGATGTTTCGCAGCTGGATATTCAGAATGCCAGGTATAACTGGGACGCTGCGTATTTCACCATTGGCATTTCGGACATGCGGGGCATTAAAAATCTGCCTGAACTGGTTGTCAATGGTCAGAAATGTAAAGTTGATCCGGGTGTGGCTGACACCGATTTGTTTCAATCAGGAATAACGGTAAAGGCTGGTGAAATTGATTTGACGCAGCCATTGAATTTTGAGATTGAACTGGTTTTGAACGGTTCGGAAGATTTGTCGGTGGAAGCTTTGGGTAAAACATCGGAAGTCAATATGAAATCGGATTGGGCCTCACCGAGTTTTACCGGAGGATTTCTTCCCTCAGATCGGAATGTTACAGCCAATGGGTTTACTGCCAACTGGTTGGTGACCCATCTGAACCGCAATTTTCCGCAGCAATGGGTTGACCGGAAATACAACACGCATGAGGCCACTTTGGGGGTTGAACTGCTCATCCCAATCGATCACTACCAGAAATCCATGCGTTCGGTGAAATATGCCATCCTGTTTATTGCGCTCAATTTTATCATCTTTATATTCATTGAGATGAAAAGCAAAACCCGGATTCATCCTTTTCAATATTCGCTGGTAGCTTTTGCGCTGCTGATTTTTTATGCTTTACTCACTTCCATCGGAGAGCAAACCGGTTTTAATTGGGCTTACCTGATTTCGGCTGTTTCAGTTACTTCGCTCATTTCATGGTATTCTTTTTCGATCCTGAAAAATATAAAAATGGTAGGATGGGTAAGCCTTCTACAAATCGGATTGTATGTCTTCCTTTTCACCATTTTGCAATTACATGATTATGCACTGTTGGCAGGAAGTATCGGGCTGTTTATAATTCTGGCGATTATCA
>JAUYTA010001044.1 GCA_030695265.1 Bacteroidota bacterium | reverse complement strand
AGTTCATCGAAATCTGGAAAAAGATTGCCGGCCACTACAAAAACGAACCGGTTATTCTGGGATACGATTTTCTGAACGAACCAATTGCCCCATATTTTGGTGACGATATGAAAATGCTGAACGCTGCCCTCGAACCGCTTTACAAACGTGTTGTGGCTGCAATTCGCGAAGTCGATAAAAATCACATCGTTATGTTGGGTGGCGCCCAGTGGAATGGTAATTTCAAGGTATTCACCGATTCGAAGTTCGACGACAAAATGATGTACACGTGTCACCGTTACTGGTGCGATACGCTTCAGGCAAATATTCAGGATTTTGTGACTTTCCGCGACTCGGTGAACCTGCCGATTTTTATGGGCGAAACCGGAGAAAACAATCATCAGTGGGTGGCTGCATGGACCCGCCTGATGGAGCGCAACAACATAGGCTGGACTTACTGGCCATACAAAAGAATGGGTGGCCCCAGCTCGATGATGAATATCGCAGCGCCTGAAAACTGGGAACTAATCGTTGCTTTTACTGAAAGTCCGCGAAACAGTTTCGATGAAATCAGAAAAGCCCGACCAGATCAGGAAGTGTTAAAAAAAGCCATGCTTCAACTGATAGAAAACTGCAAATTCAGCAATTCAAAAGTGAACGAAGGATATGTAAAAGCGATGGGTATGAAGCCCTAGCACAATTTTTCAGGACAAAGAAACAGGGTGCCGGATTTGAACCGACACCCTGTTTTATTACTTCTGGACAAGGTTCATTTTAAAGATCCTCATTTTCCATCTTCTTAACAGCAATATACTGATCATCTCCGGAATCGGAAATTACCATGTGATAGTGAGTTACAACCGGGTTTTTTGCTTCATTTGAAGTATTTATAAGTTGAATACCCAATAAATCACCGATTTCAAAAAGAGTGTCAGCCGTAAAATTATGTGTTCCACTCAGCCATTTGGTAATTACCGAAGCTTGTTTTCCCATCTTTCTGGCCAATTCAAGTTTCGAAATGTTCTTTGCCTTCATGGCATTAAAAATTCGCTCGGCAAGTTGCATCCGTTTGTCTGTCATTTTTTGTTCTTCCGGAGTTATTTTCGTCAACAAACCGTCCAGCACTTCACTTTGATATTTTTCAGCTGATTTCTTCATCATCGTAGAATTCAAGGTTTCCAATTAAACTCGTTCCATTTTTGGAAAATTCTATTTCCCGCTCCTTAATCCGAAGTATTGATAGTTTTTAACCTTTTGACAATGTCAATTAATTCACATTTAAATGTTGCTAAATTGTCTTTTATAAAACGGTCGAACGTTGTTCTATTTTCAGTTTCATTAACGATTGCGTATATAGTAGCAGCTTTCCCGTTGAAATTTTCGAGTTCGACTATTTTAAATCCCATTGTATTTCTGAATTACAAAGTTATAAAATTTACTTATAAGTGAAATGCTTAATTAATTGAAATTTCATCCATAAACATCCATGCCGGATTTCCTTCGCCAACGTGACCTTTGGGGCATCTGCCCAAATTTTGGGATATTATTTTTACAAAACCAACAGGTATTGGGTCAAACGAAGCCGAAAAATCCTTCAGTTGTTTTTCTCCTGAAAGCGGATCTACATCATTTAAAACCTCTGCCACTTTCTGGAATTTAACGCCATCTTCAGAAATAAAAAATTCCATTTTCTTTGGGAAGAAGATATAAGCACCGGCATTTTGAAGTGATCCGACCGAGATGCTGCTAATTTCGGTCGGCTGCTGCAAGTCAATCACCACCTCCATGTTGGTTGCACTCCAGCCCTGCCATTCGCCGTCATGATGGTTGGTCGTTCCGCGAATCCCGTTCACCAGAGTATATTCGCCCGAACCGTTGTAATATTCACTGAAAGGAAACCGGTATTTTACAGGTTTTACGGTCGCTTTGTTGATGTTAAATGAATGACTCATTGATTTTTCGTAAGGAATACCATTTGCAAAAGTAACTGCTTTCAAGATTGCTGTTTTATCTAGCAGTACCGGTTCTGAATAAATGGATGACAAATTTGTTGGTTCACTGCCATCGGTTGTGTAATGAATTTCTACGCCGGGAAGTTCGCTGTTCAAACTCACTGCGAGCTGTTTTTTCTCCGCATTGAACTCGGTTTTTGCCGACACCTTGTAGGCGCTTTTCGAATAGTTGATGCCCATAAGGTCGTATCGTTTCATAAACAGTTGTATCCGGCGCGAAAAATGTTCCCAGTTGCGAACTTCTTTCGGGCTCCACACGGCTTCTGCCAATGCTGCAATGCGCGGAAAAGTCATGTATTCTGCATGTTTCAGATCGGGCACATATTCTGTCCAAAGATTGGCTTGTCCGCCCAAAATATGTTTTGCTGCATCGGCACTTAATTCTTCAGGAACAGGATTGAAACTATACACTTTACTGAGTGGCAAATAACCTCCGATCGCCAATGGTTCCTGATCCATCGGTCCCTGATAATAGTCAATGTAGCAATGTGAGTTCGGCGTCATTACCACATCGTGGCCCTGATTGGCTGCGTCAACGCCTCCCTGAAATCCGCGCCAGCTCATAACTGTAGCTTCAGCAGGCAATCCTCCTTCCAGAATTTCGTCCCAGCCAAGCAGCACTTTTCCTTTCGAATGGAGGAATTTTTCCATCCGTTTGATGAAATAACTTTGCAGTTCGTGCATGTCTTTCAGTCCTTCGATTTTGACCCGTTTTCTACAATCCGGACAT
>JAUYTA010001037.1 GCA_030695265.1 Bacteroidota bacterium | reverse complement strand
TAAGTCGCTTAACAGCAAACAACTCGATATCAATACCCGGATTCCGGCGATGTACCGCGAAAAAGACATTGAAATCCGCCGCCTGATCTCAGAAATGCTCACCCGCGGCAAAGTTGATTTTGCGCTTTATCTCGACAATCTGGGAGCTGAAAGCACTTCCAGAATCAATGCTGCAATTGTCAGGGATTATTACCGCCAGCTCAGTGATGTTTATCAGGAATTGGGGCTCGAAGTAAATGGAAACATCATGGAGAGCATTTTGCGTTTACCCGAAACCGTAAAAATGGTGTACGATGAACTCGACGAATCAGAATGGCTGGTAGTTCGTGAAAACCTTGCAAAAACCCTCGAAGAACTCAATAAATTCCGCGATCAGGAAGGACTGGCACTTAAAACCGACATTGTAGCCAATATCGCCAACATTCTGGATCTGCTGAAACAGGTTGAACCTTTCGAAAATCAGCGGATGGAAAATGTAAAGACTAAAATAAAAGACAGTTTGGATGCATTGCAACTGAATGGCAATGTTGACAAAAACCGTTTCGAGCAGGAGCTGATTTATTACATGGAAAAACTCGACATCAACGAAGAAAAAGTGCGCCTGACCAACCATTGCAGCTATTTTACCGAAACCATGATGGATGAATCAGAACCTTCAGGAAGAAAACTGGGTTTTATTGCACAGGAAATAGGCCGCGAAATCAACACATTAGGTTCAAAAGCCAACGAAAGCAACCTTCAGCGCATTGTGGTACAAATGAAAGACAACCTGGAAAAGATCAAGGAACAGGTTTTGAATGTATTGTAATGCAGGGTAAACTAATCATATTTTCAGCGCCATCAGGAGCAGGTAAAACAACCATTGTTCGCCATTTGCTCAACAAGGATTTAAACCTTGAATTCTCTATTTCGGCCACCAGTCGCGGAATGCGGCACACCGAAACTGACGGGAAAGATTACTATTTTCTTACTCCGGAAGAATTCAGGAAGAAAATTGACAACAACGAATTTCTGGAATGGGAAGAAGTTTATGCCGGAACTTATTACGGAACGCTGAAATCAGAAGTTGAACGAATCCGCAACAACGGGAAGAACGTCATTTTTGATGTAGATGTGGTAGGCGGTTGCAACATCAAGAAATATTACGGCAATGAAGCCTTGGCCGTTTTTGTACAGCCACCTTCTGTTGAAGAATTGCGCAGCCGGTTGGTTTCAAGATCGACTGATTCTTTGGAAGTGATCGAAAAACGGATTGCAAAAGCTAAATACGAATTGACTTTTGCAAGCCAGTTCGACTGCATCATCATAAACGAACTTCTGGAAATCGCATTCGAAGAAGCAGAAAAGTGTATCCGTGAATTTCTTGCCAGTTGCAAGCCGCAAGCCGCCAGAAGCTGACATTCAATGCAAACCTGTTATTAGAAACAAAAATCATGATAAAAACCGGACTCTACTTTGGCTCATTTAATCCTATTCATGTAGGGCACATGGCCATTGCCAACTTTATGGTCGAATACACTGAAATCGATCAGCTGTGGTTTGTGGTGAGTCCGCAAAATCCGTTGAAAAAGAAAAAAACGCTGTTGGACGATTATCAGCGTTTAGAGCTGGTATACCGTGCAATCGGTGATGATCTTCGTTTTCGTGCCTCAAAGGTTGAATTCAATTTGCCAAAACCATCGTACACGATCGACACGCTTGCATATATGAGCGAAAAATATCCGACACACCAGTTCTTTATCCTGATGGGTACCGACAATCTGGAGAACATTCACAAATGGAAAAATGCGGATGTTTTGCTTGAAAATTACGACATCATTGTATATCCG
>JAUYTA010001035.1 GCA_030695265.1 Bacteroidota bacterium | reverse complement strand
AGCTTATCACGTCCTTCATCGTCTCTGAGAGCCAAGGCATTCCCCGTACGCCCTTATTAACTTTCTTCTATTTATTATACTTACAGGTTAATCTTGTAATTTTTTACTTCTATTTATTTTTTCCCAATATGTCAAAGAACTTTATAACTCTTCCTTCTACTTCCAAGTTTCCGAACCGGTCTCTTTTCTGCTTCCAGATTGTGTGAGTTAAACGTGGATATTTATGGATTCGAACCACTTTGCTATGCGCCACCGCATATCCTGTCTAAAAAAGTTTCAAGTTTCAAGTTTCAAGTTCAAAGTTGTTCTTCTTCGAGCTTTTCCGCTTTTTTACTATTCACTTTCCAATAAATTGTATGAACGATGTGTTGTTGTAATCCTTATTCGTGTGCTTGCTTTTTTTTGATATTCTTATTCTCTCTCTTAAACTGTCGTACGCTCGTTCTTTCGTCCATTCGTACCCTCGTCTTTTGGTGGAGAATAAGGGAGTCGAACCCTTGACCCTCTGCGTGCAAGGCAGATGCTCTAGCCAACTGAGCTAATCCCCCGTCTTTAGTTTCCAGTGTTCAGTCTCAGTGTTCAGTTTTACTGCATACTGCGACTGTTTACTGCCAACTGGGCTTTTCTGTAGTCCCGCCCAGATTTGAACTGGGGACCCCTACATTATCAGTGTAGTGCTCTAACCAACTGAGCTACGAGACTGTGTGTTCGATCGCTTTCAGCTCCCTGGCTTTCGGCTTTCTGGCTTCGCAGCTCAAAGCTCTGAGGCTTTCGCTTCACTACAATATTTTAAAAAAGGGAAAAGGTCAACAAATTTCAGTAATCAATTAAAGATTTCTTTTTAATCAAGCTCCAGAAAGGAGGTGTTCCAGCCACACCTTCCGGTACGGCTACCTTGTTACGACTTAACACCAGTTACCAGTTTTACCCTAGGCCGCTCCTTGCGGTTACAGACTTCAGGTACCCCCGGCTTCCATTGTTTGACGGGCGGTGTGTACAAGGCCCGGGAACGTATTCACCGCATCATGGCTGATATGCGATTACTAGCGAATCCAGCTTCACGAAGTCGGGTTGCAGACTTCGATCCGAACTGAGACCGACTTT
>JAUYTA010000763.1 GCA_030695265.1 Bacteroidota bacterium | reverse complement strand
TAATCAAAATAATATTATAGAAATTTCATGAACTGTACGAATTTCGTGACGAAAGGGCTAATTTGAAGTATGAATGAATGGTATTTTTTTGTATTATTTCCGTCAGTCTCTATGCAACACGCAAAATCTTCTCCATTTTGCGACCTTTCGCCAATTCATCCACCAACTTGTCCAAATACCTTACCTGCTGCGTTAACGGATTTTCGATTTCTTCCACCCTATACCCGCAGATCACACCGGTAATGAGGTGAGCATTGGGGTTTAAGGTCGCATTCTGAAAGAATATCTCAAAGGTTACCTTTTCTTCAATGAGTTCCTGAAGCTTTTTTTTATCAAAACCGGTTAACCACTCGATTACCTGGTGCAATTCGTCTTTCGTTCTGCCTTTTTTCTCCACTTTTCCCAGATACATCGGATAGACCGTGGTGAAAGTCATATTCGCCATACGCTGATTGTGTGTGTCGGAAGTATTCATTTCTACATTTTTTAAAGTTAATATTTATAGTTATTTCAACCTTTCTAACAGACCTTTTCTTTTCACTATATTTTTATAGTCCCACTGAATTTCTCTTGATTTTTTCAGCCATCGTTCAAGGTCATTTGTATTGATTTGTTCAACTGTAGTGTAGAAAATATGCTTTTTTCTCATCTTCCTTGTATTCCAGAATGTCACCCGGCTGACAGTCCAATACATTACAAATAGCTTCCAGGGTGGTAAACCTGATTGCTTTTGCTTTTCCGGTTTTTAGAATAGAAAGATTCGACAAAGTTAATTCAACTTTTTCTGATAACTCATTCAATGACATCTTTCGTTTTGCCATCATTACGTCTAAGTTTACAATTATTGGCATAGCTTAAACAGTTAAATCGTTTTCGTTTTGGATCTCGACACCTCTTGAAAAAATTGTTGCATTAACCCAAAGCAAAAGAGAACCACCCTTTCGGATGATTCCCTTTTTATGTAGTCTATATAAGGTTGTTTAGTTGAATTATCTTTCATGCCCGATAATTTGTTCGTTGTTAAGTTCAATTAAGTCATAGATATCGAATAACTGAATTGTTGTCTCAAAATACTTATCAAACAAGTCAATCAATTCTTTGTTGACAATGTTTCCGGTTGTAACAAGCAGTAATTTTGAGGGGACACCTTGAATTACATGAGAATCAAGGAAATCGGAGTCTTTGGTAATCACAATACGATCTTGTTCAACAGAAATCTTTCTTATTTCTTTATCTGTTGTTCTTTCTTTATCTGGTAAATCGTCTGTATGTAAAATATCAAAACCCCTAATTTTCAAGGATTTTGCAAGTCTAAATGGCAAATTGGCATCAATCAGGAATTTCATGCTACAATCCGTTGCACGGTCTTAACTTTGGCAAGTTGAGACGCAAATGACAAACAAGCTTTTATATCATTGGGTTCAAGTGCTGGATAGTCCTCTATTATTTCACTTTCACTCATGCCGGAGGATAGCAGATCAAGTATCAAATCAACAGTATATCTGGTATTACGAATTGTAGGTTTGCCATTGCAAATCTCATGATTGATCGTAATTCTATTAATTAATTGCCTGTTCATTTTATTTATTTTTTTCAAATATACAAAAATCAATCGTTAACCATCTTTTTAATATTCACCCAAAACAAAAGGGAACAACCCTTTCGGATCATTCCCTTTTTATTTTTAACTCCGGACTTCGGACTTCTCCCTTCGATACGCTCCCTTCGATACGCTTCGCACTCAGGGAGCGAGTCTTCCGGTCTCCGGACTTCGATCTTCGGTCTTCGGACTTCGATCTCCGGACTTTTTACTTACTGTGTCTGATATTCGCCTGAGCTGCGGCCAAACGTGCAATCGGCACGCGGTAAGGCGAACAGCTAACGTAGTTCATGCCCAATTTGTCGCAGAATTCAACCGAACTTGGTTCGCCGCCATGTTCACCGCAAATACCAATTTTCATGTCCGGTTTGGTCATTCTTCCACGGTTTACACCAATTTCCATCAAAAGCCCAACACCGTTTTGATCCAGCACCTGGAACGGATCCTGTTTCAGGATACCACGGTTCAGGTAATCTGGCAGGAATTTGCCGGCATCGTCGCGCGAGTAACCCAAAGTCATCTGGGTTAAATCGTTCGTTCCGAATGAGAAGAAATCGGCTTCGGCAGCAATGTGGTCGGCTGTTAAGGCAGCACGTGGAATTTCGATCATGGTACCTACCTGGTAGTCGATGCGGTCGCCCATTTCAGCAAATACCTTTTCGGCCACTCTGCGGATGATCTCAGTCTGGTTTTTCAATTCGGCAACTGTACCAACCAACGGAACCATGATTTCAGGACGGGCGTCAACACCTTTTGCTTTCAGGTTCATGGCCGCTTCGATGATCGCGCGGGCCTGCATGGCTGTAATTTCAGGATAAGTAATACCCAAACGGCAGCCACGGTGACCCAACATTGGGTTAAACTCGTGCAGCGATTCCACTTTTTGTTTTACCTGTTCAACCGAAATGCCCATTTCTTTGGCCATAACAAGCTGGTTGGCTTCTTCGTGAGGAACAAATTCGTGCAATGGCGGATCGAGCAAACGAATGGTTACGCCATAACCGGCCATTGCTTCAAAAATTCCTTCGAAGTCGCTGCGCTGCATAGGCAACAGTTTTTCGAGCGCTTTTTCGCGTCCGGCAACATCGTCGGCCAAAATCATTTCACGCATTGCTTTGATGCGGTCGCCTTCGAAGAACATGTGTTCGGTACGGGTCAAACCGATACCCTGTGCGCCGAAATTGCGGGCAATCTGTGCATCTTTTGGCGTATCTGCATTGGTACGAATCGACATCCGTTTGTATTTATCGGCAATGGTCATCAATTCGCCAAAGTAACCGCTCAATTCAGGATCGATGGTAGCAATTTTACCTTCATAAACTTCGCCGGATGTTCCGTTCAGCGAGATGAAATCTCCCTCCTGAAATATTTTTCCGCCCACAGTCATTGTACGCTGCTTGTAATCAATCTGAAGAGCACCGGCACCCGAAACGCAGCATTTGCCCATTCCACGTGCCACAACAGCAGCGTGCGAAGTCATACCGCCACGGGCAGTTAAAATTCCTTTGGCAACGTTCATACCACGAAGGTCTTCAGGAGAAGTTTCGATACGCACCAAAACAACGTTTTTGCCCTGAGCAACCCATTCTTCGGCCTCGTCGGCAAAGAAAACGATCTGGCCGGTTGCTGCTCCCGGAGAGGCAGGCAATCCATTGGCCAAAACCTTGGCCGCTTTAATCGCCTTTTTATCGAAAACAGGGTGTAAAAGTTCGTCTAATTTTATGGGTTCAACGCGGAGCAAGGCAGTTTTTTCGTCGAGTAAACCTTCTTTCAGCATGTCGATGGCAATTTGCACCATTGCAGCGCCGGTACGTTTTCCGTTGCGGGTTTGCAGCATCCACATTTTACCCTCCTGAATGGTGAACTCCATATCCTGCATATCCCTGAAGTAAGTATCAAGTTTTTTCTGAATGGTGAACAATTCCTGGTACATCTGCGGCATTGCTTCTTCGAGTGAAGGATAATTGGCGGCACGGTCTTCTTCAGTAACACCGGCCAATACAGCCCAGCGTTTTGAACCTTCCAGCGTAATTTGCTGCGGAGTACGAATACCGGCTACAACATCTTCGCCCTGTGCATTGATCAGGTATTCACCGTTGAATATATTTTCTCCGGTTCCGGCATCACGGCTAAAACAAACGCCTGTTCCTGATGAAAGTCCCATGTTTCCGAATACCATTGCCTGCACGTTAACGGCTGTTCCCCATTCTTCAGGAATCTGGTTTAGCTGGCGGTAATAAATGGCGCGGTCGTTCATCCAGCTGTTGAATACGGCGCTAACTGCGCCCCAAAGCTGTTCGTAGGAATCTTCAGGAAAATCGTGACCGGTTTTAATTTTAACCGCTGCCTTGAATTTTGTTACCAATTCTTTCAGTGCATCAACGGAAAGTTCGTTGTCGTTGAGAACACCTTCTGCATGTTTTACTTCTTCCAGAATTTCTTCAAATGGGTCGATGTCGGTTTTTGATGTTGGTTTTAAGTCGAGAACAACATCTCCGTACATCTGGATAAAACGGCGGTAGCTATCCCAAACGAAACGGGGGTTTCCGGTTTTTTTTGCCATTCCTTCCACAACGGTATCATTCAGGCCGAGGTTCAGGATGGTATCCATCATACCAGGCATCGAAGCGCGTGCGCCTGAACGTACTGAAACCAAAAGCGGATTTGAAGCATCGCCGAATTTTCCTCCGGTCTGGCTTTCCACCTGAGCGATGGCAGCTTCTACGTCGGCTTTAAGAAGTTCGATCACTTTTTCACGACCCAGTTTATTGTAAATGGCACATACTTCAGTAGTGATGGTAAATCCTGGCGGAACAGGAACGCCGATAAGGTTCATTTCAGCAAGGTTTGCACCTTTGCCACCAAGCAGGTTTTTCATGTCAGCTTTACCTTCAGCTGCACCATTTCCAAACGTGTAAACGTACTTTGTCATAGATTTAAAATTTATAAATTATTGATATTAAATTTGATAGTTGTAATTGAATGAAAATAGACAGTTCTGCTTGTTGAAACTTTTTTAGTCATTTACTTTTTTATTTTGTTGAACCTCCCACGCAAACGAATAAGTTTTTAAATTGTTTTGCATCGCAGACGATTGCAAATATATACATTCATTGATTGAAGCAAAAATACTTAACAAACTTTAATTCATTAAAATCTTAACAATCCTTAACGATCGTTCATAGAAGTTAACTGATTGCGACACTATATTTGTATCGTAGTTAAAGATAAGCAATAGAGCATTAGTTTTTTTTCATAGAAATAGGTTTGGTTAGGTAAGAAAAGGATGGTTGGGGCCATCCTTTTTTTTGTGCTTTTTTTTACTGAATTTCAATTTTAAAAAGTTAGAATTAAGAATCTTTAACGTTGGTTCAGATGCGTTAACTTTATTCAGTACTATTTTTGACACATGCAATAGGAGTAAAAGGTACATTTTTTTCATAGAAAAAGTTTGGTTTTGTAAGAAAAGGGGTGAAGAGATTCATCCCTTTTTTTGCATTTTATAAGCGTGTCTATTGCCGTAGTTTACTTTTTCTGATTCCGTAAGCGAAATATATTGCGATCCCCAAAGCCATCCAAACAGTTAACCGCAACCATGTATCAAAAGGCAGTGAAAGCATTTGCAGAACACAAATACCTGCGCCCAAAAGCGGTACGAAGGGTGAAAATGGGGTTTTGAAAGTTCTTTTAATATCGGGTCGTTTGACTCTGAGAATAACAATACCAACACATACAATTGCAAATGCGAGCAACGTTCCGATTGAAACCAGTTCGCCAAGAATATTGATTGGAAGAACTCCGGCCAAAACAAAAGCAACCGAACCGGTAATGATCGTGCTTGCAAAAGGGGTTTTAAAGCGGGGATGGACCTTCGAGAAAATAGGTGGCAACAATCCGTCTTTCGACATTGCAAAGAAAATACGGGGTTGTCCAAGCAACAAAACCAGTATAACTGAACTTAATCCGGCAATAGCGGCTATTTTAATTATTGGCCGTAACCAGAACAAGCCTTTGCCCATTGCATCAACTCCTACGGCAATAGGGTCTGACACATTTAAAAATGAGTAACTTACAATGCCTGTTAAAACGATGGCCATTAGTATGTATAGAACTGTTGAAATACCCAGAGACCCCAGAATACCGATCGGCAAATCTCGTTGCGGATTTTTTGATTCCTGAGCTGCAGTCGAAACTGCATCAAAACCAATGTATGCAAAGAAAATTACTGCAGCACCGCGGAAAATACCGCTCCAACCGTAATGTCCCCATTCGCCTGTGTTTTCAGGAATGAAAGGTTGCCAGTTGGCTTTGGTCACGAAAAACGCGCCAATGGCAATGAACAGGAGAATGATAGACACTTTAATGATGACCATCAGGTTGTTGAACCTGGTCGATTCGCGGATTCCGACTAGCAGCAATATGGTGACTGCGGCTACAATGAACATGGCTGGCAAATTTAAAATGGCCGATAGATGTGGAAGGTTTTCCGTGAAAATTCCTGAATCCGCAAGATTTTTTGTCAGTTCAGGAGTGAGGGTTTTCCAGCCAATCTGCGGAATATCGACCAAAACTGTTCCAAATGCTGCTGTAAACTGAGCAGGAATAAAGATGCCGAAATCTTTCAGAAAGCTTACCACATAACCCGACCATCCGACAGCAACGGTGGAAGCTGCAAACAGGTATTCAAGAATTAAGTCCCAGCCAATAATCCATGCAATAAATTCGCCCATGGTTGCATAAGCGTAGGTATATGCACTTCCTGAAATTGGTATCATTGAAGCGAACTCTGCATAGCACAAACCAGCCAACAGGCAGGCAAATCCTGAAATAAGAAACGAAATGACAATTGCCGGGCCGGCATACTGTGCTGCTGCCTGACCGGTAAGAACAAATATTCCGGCGCCAATAACTGCCCCAACGCCAAGCGTGGTCAGGTTGGTGGCGCTCAAAGTCCTTCTTAACCCCTGGTCAGATTTTGACTCGCTAAGTAGTTGTGAAATTGGTTTTGTTGCAAATAATTTCGACATAAAAACTATTTTTAAGGAGTTCCAAAAATAGTTTTTTTGACGAATAAACAAATACTCAATCGCAATTGTAATGGTAAACTTCCTGTTTAAGAAGTTCGCAGATTCGGAGCAGTAAATCTTCAGGATTGATTTTAACCAATGCCGCTATTTTCTGAAATACTTCAGTGAAATTTGTTGATGTCATTCTTCTGTTATTTTATCACCATTTGGTGTTCGTGTGTAATTTTCTCGCAGTATTTGCACTTCAGGTCGAGTGGTTTTTTCGAAATTACATTGAAATAGGTGGTAATTTCTTCGTTGTTGGTAATGCACTTAGGATTAAAACATTTCACGATGCCAATTACTTTGTCCGGAACTTCAACGACCCGCTTCTCAACTACTTCGTAGTCGCGGATAATGTTTAGCTTGGCATTTCTGGCAATCAGCGAAATTTTGTTGATTTCGTCGTCTTCAAAAAACACGTCCGATACTTTGATGATGGCTTTGCTGCCCATTTTTTCGCTTTCGAAATTGAACCCAAATGTAATTTGCGATTTTACTTTTTGCAGCCCAAGGATAGAAATTACCTTAAACAGGTTTTCTGAAGGAATGTGATCGATTACTGTGCCATTGTTGATTGCACTAACTTTCAGTTTGAGTTTCTTTTTAAAACTATCAGGCATAGTCGTATTTATTTAAGGTTGAGAATGTGTGAAATAATTGCCTGCCGGGTATAAACACCATTTTTGGCCTGCGTGAAATAGTATGCTTTTTCGTTTTTATCAACATCCGGGTGAATTTCGTTGATTCTTGGAAGGGGGTGAAGTATGCGCATGTTGGATTTTGTATCTTTCAACATGTTGTTTTTCAGGATATAAACATTTTTTACTTTTTCGTATTCAATCGGATCCATAAACCGTTCCTTCTGAACCCGGGTCATGTAAATAATGTCCGCATGGTTGATGTTGTCGTTGATTTCGGTGTGTTCGAAAAACCTGATTCCCTTTTCTTTCAGAAATAACTTGTATTCTTCGGGCATTGCCAGTTCTTCAGGAGCAATAAAGTTGAAAATCGGTTTTTCGAATTCCGACAGCGCCATAAGCAATGAATGAACGGTGCGTCCGTATTTCAGGTCGCCGATCATGAAAATATTGATGTTGTCGAGCGTTCCCTGTGTTTTCAGGATCGAGTACATATCAAGCAGGGTTTGGGTTGGATGCTGGTTGGCTCCGTCGCCGGCATTTATGACCGGAACATCCGCCACTTCAGCCGCATACCGTGCACTACCTTCCAAATGATGGCGCATCACAATCAGATCGACGTAATTGCTTACCATCCGGATCGTATCGTGCAATGTTTCACCTTTCGAAACACTGGACGAACCGGCATCAGAAAATCCGATAATGCGACCTCCCAGCCGGTTGATAGCGGTTTCGAAACTCAAACGGGTTCGGGTAGAAGGTTCAAAAAACAAAGAAGCGACCACCTTACCTTCAAGTAGTCTCTGGTTTGGATTTTCTTCAAAATCGGCTGCAAGTTTCAAAATGTGCAGATAGTCTTCTTTTGAATAATCAGTGATTGAAATTAAGTCTTTCTTCTTCATTTTGCGTGTTGATTTTTAAGTGTGTAGGAAGCAAAAAAAACCAACAGAAATAGCTTCTCTGTTGGTTTTAACCGGAATGGGAAATTCCTGGGATAATAAGAAATGTGTCAAATCGTTTGACTGATGAAAACAACTTAGGGAAATAGGAAATACTTTTTCGGGGCGAATAATTTCACCGAAGAAGTGATAATATTGTTTTATCAGGTGTTTCATTAAAATCCAAAATTAACTTGTTTTTATAAGTTATTCGCATGTGGCATTCAATTGTTATGAAAAGGTTATTAACAACCAACTTCTTTTTAAATGCAGGTAACTTTAACACCTTCAATATTTATCAGGGCATCTTCAATCCGGTTTAATTCGCTGAGCCTGATATGTGTTTTGATTTTGCATTTCAAATCGAACTGCGGATCAATCTGCGGAAGCTTTTCATCCTTGAAAATTTTCATTACTTCGTTCATCGCTCCGTAATCAAATTCTACCAATAACCATTTCTCAACCAGTTTCTCTACAATTTCCGCCTGATTGATCGCATCCAAAGCCGCACTTCGGTAGGCATTGATTAATCCGCTAACGCCCAGAAGTGTACCTCCGAAATACCTGACAACCACAATCAGGATGTTTGTAAGGTCAAAACTCTGAATCTGTCCTAAAATCGGCTTGCCCGCGGTGGAGGAAGGTTCACCATCGTCGTTGGCCCTGAAGTGCAAATGATCAGCGCCCAATCTCCACGCATAACAATGGTGTCGGGCCGAATGGTGTTCCTTCTTTATAGACTGCACAATATCTTTGATTTCGTCTTCGGAATTTACCGGAAATGCAAAAGAAATGAACTTGCTTCCTTTGTCCTTGAACAATCCTTCCGAAGGTTTTTCTATTGTTTTATAAGTATCTTCCATCAGTAGATCATCGTAGCCGGATTAGCTGACAACAAAAAAGCAGATCGAAGTGACCTGCTTTTAAAGAATTTATAGTTTTAATTTTCTTTCAATTTCGTCCACACAAAGCTTGAAATTTTTGTCGGTTTCTTTCAGATTGTTCACTGTTTTACAGGCATGTAGCACTGTTGCGTGATCTTTGTTGCCGATTTGAGATCCGATGGAAGCGAGCGACGATTTGGTCATGTTTTTCGAGAAGTACATTGCGAGTTGCCTGGCCTGAACGACTTCGCGTTTGCGGGTTTTTGCCTGAAGCGAGTCAACGGGCATGTTAAAATAGTCGCACACAACTTTTGTAATGTAATCAATCGACAATTCTCTCTTCGAATTTTTCACCAGCTTATTGATCATTTCGCTGGCAAGCTCGATGGTGATTTCTTTTTTGTTGAGTGTTGATTGGGCAAGCAATGAAACCAAAGCTCCTTCAAGCTCCCTGATATTGTTACTGATGTGCGAAGCAATGTATTCCAGAACTTCATTTGATATTTCGATTCCGTCTTTGTAGATTTTTCGTTTCAGAATATCCATTCTGGTTTCGAAACTGGGTTGCTGCAAATCTGCTGTTAAACCCCATTTAAATCTCGAAAGAAGTCGCTGTTCGAGTCCTTTGAGTTCAATCGGTGGTTTATCAGAAGTTAAAATCAACTGCTTGCCGCTTTGGTGCAAATGATTGAAAATATGAAAGAATGTTTCCTGAGTTTTTTCTTTTCCGGCAAATTCATGAACATCGTCCAGAATCAGGACGTCAATCATCTGGTAAAAATTCAGAAAATCGTTTCGGTTGTTGTTACGTGTGGCTTCTGTAAACTGTGTTTGAAATTTATTGGCATTCACATAAAGCACCACTTTATCCGGATGGCTTTCTTTTACCTCAATACCAATTGCATGGGCCAAATGGGTTTTCCCAAGACCTGAATTGCCATAGATCATCAGCGGATTAAAGGCAGTTCCCCCTGGATTTTGCGAAACAGCATAACCTGCGCTGCGTGCCAACCGGTTGCATTCGCCTTCAACAAAATTGTCAAAAGTATTATCGAGCCGCAATTGCGGATCGATTTGTATTTTTTGAATTCCCGGAATAATAAAAGGATTCCTGATCGATTGCTTTCCGTCGTTTTTAAGCGGAATGCTCATCGGTTTATTCTGAATTTTGCTGTTGTTGCTCGTTGGATATTTAACTGTGTATGGCTGAGAATTGCTTTGGTTGTTTCCCATAACCACCACGTATTCCAGTTTGGCTCCCTGTCCAACTTCTTTGCGCAATGTTTTCCGTAATAAATCAATGTACTGTTCTTCCAGGTATTCATAAAAAAACGGACTTGGTACCTGAATTGTTAGAACTTCCTCATCCAGATTCACTGGAACGATTGGCTCAAACCAAGTTTTAAAACTAATGCCAGGAACATTGTCTCGTATGACTGACAGACAACGATCCCAAACCAAACGATGATCATTAATCATTTTGGAGCCGGATATTAAAAGATTTGACAAAACTGTATTTCCTAGATTTATTTCCCTGAAACAAATTTTGTGAAAAAAAAAGTATAAAAAAAATGGTTTTGCTATTGACTTTTACAAAAAAAAGATAACTACTTTATAAGTCAGGCATTTAAAAAACGAAAATAAATTAATATTTTTGCAATAATACTAAACATTTGATATACAGCACTTTAATTAATTAAATTTTATATAATCCTGCCAGTAAAGGGCTACGGGATTATTTGCGATAATATTAATTATATTTCTATAGATAAATGGCTAGTTTTTCAACGCTTTTTCCAATTTTATCTTTCTTCCATTTTTAAATGCCACCAAATTTGCATTCGGAAAATTAATTCTGGTAGTATCTAATAGTTTGGAAATTTCTTCGAAATTGGTCGATTTTCCGGCCATGTAATTATAGGTTTCGCTTAGCTTTATTTCTTCAATCGGACCAAGCCCTTTAAAAAAAGCGGATTCGGTTGATAGTCGTGCAGGACTCGAAATCAGAAATACCTTGAAAATCACCTTGTCTTTTTCGTCAGGTTGGCCAGGCTTTGCAGTAATATAAACATCCTTACCAATGTTAAATGCTGAGAAATGTACGTATCGTTTTGGATTGTTCCGGATATCTTTTAACAACATGTCCAGACTTCCGGTCAGATTATTCAGATTTTGGTACAAAACCGGATCGTTTAGTAACAGTCCTGCAGAACTTTCGGTTGTATTCAGTTTTTGAATAATAGCATTTATACCGGCTACAGATGAACTGATTTCTTCAAATACCGGACTAATATTCAATTTGGCAAGTGAATCGGAAAGTGATGATAGATTATTGATGATGTTTTCAATTTTGCCTGAATTCTTGTTGATCTTACCCGTAATGCTGTCGAGGTTTTCAACTATTGAATTGATTCTGCCGCTGCCGATTATGACCTTCAATTCATTCGACGATGCTTCGATATTGGCAATTGTGCTGTTAATATTTTCAAAACTTTCAGCCAGATTCTCACGGGTGCGTTCGTTGAAAACGTAGGTTACCACAGTAATTGCCGAATCGAGGGATGCAATTAATTCTTCCGCTTTTTTCTTCAATGGCAAAACCTGCATACTCACCTGCTCTTTTAAATCACTTTCTGTATCACCATGAATAGTATCATTTTCGTTGTAATATTGGGCAACAGTATGGACAATCTCAAGTTTAATTGATTTTGTTCCCATAATATCGCTCGAAACTATTTTTGCGGTTGAGCCTTTGGCAATTTTA
The DNA here is from genome assembly GCA_030695265.1 of Bacteroidota bacterium. GTDB lineage: Bacteria > Bacteroidota > Bacteroidia > Bacteroidales > Prolixibacteraceae > Aquipluma. The sequence goes on along the minus strand of JAUYTA010000763.1, from coordinate 11,556 downwards.
AAATCTCCCTGAAGCGAAAGCGTTACGATTAACCTTCCTGAATAGTCGCTAAGAAATTTAATTTCTGAAACCTGACCAACCTGATATCCATTGATAGTTACCGCACCAGATGGGAGTAATCCATCTATTTTGTCATATATTACGAAGTAATTGGTATTTCTTTTCAGGATGTCAATTCCTTTTAAAAAGTTGATTCCCCATACCATAATTGCCAAACATGCAATAACCAAAAAGCCCAGTTTGGAATATTTAGAAATTTTAGTCATTTTCTGTGTTGTTTCTGTTTTCCTGTACAAAGCTAAACAGCATTCATCAGTAAAACAAATGAATTGTTTTCGAATCGGGTGTTGGGTTCCTGTTATTTCGAACTAATTTAAGGGAACACGCTGACCATTAACAAATGAAACGATAAATGCCTGTGGAAATTTCTGTTTGATTTGCTTTAATTCAACAGTTATTTTTTCGATGGTTTTTTCATCGCCAAAATAATACCGGTAATATTTATCTGTTTTCTCCCTTCTTACGTTTTTTAATCCCTTAAAATTTGAGGCGATCGGATCAATCGGCGTTGTATTTGCCCCAATCTGAACACTGTAATAAATGTTGTTTTCAGTTGCTATTACCTTTGCAGTCGTATCAGGAGTATTAACTGCTTTCTCTGTTTCCGGCTTATTTTTCTCTTCGGTTACTGCTTGTGCAGCAATTTCTGCCTTCTTTTTATTCTCTGCCCGAACTTCTTGTTTTGGCGCTACTTCCTGTTTCTTTTCATTTTTGGCAATAATTTCAGGAGATTTAATATTTGAAGCTCCTGAAGTTTTATCCTTAAATTTTTTAAATGCTTCAAAAATCGAAAGTGCGATATTGCGTTGCCCTAATTCACTATTGAGGTAATTTGCCTCATTTAAATTGCTGAGAAATCCGGCTTCAACCAATACACTTGGCATCGATGCCTGCCTGAGTACAAGAAATCCAGCCTGTTTTACACCTCGGTTGGGTGAATTAATTCTGGAGCTGAATTGTTGTTGTATCGCGTCGGCAACAATTAAGCTTTGATCCATGTATAAATCCTGAACCAATTCAAACATGATGTAAGATTCAGACAGGTTAGGATCAAAACCTTCGTAAGTGGTGGTGTAATCTTCTTCAAGTAAAATTACCGAGTTTTCTTTCTTGGCAACCTCAAGGTTATCGTTCGAGCGGTGGAGCCCTAAAACAAAAGTTTCAGTACCCCTGGTTGCAGGCGTTCCGCATGCATTGGCATGAAGCGAAATAAACAGATCGGCCTTGTTCTTATTGGCAATTCGCGATCGTTCAATCAATGGAACAAAAACATCGGTACTGCGGGTATAAACCACTTTCACGTCGGGGTGGTTCTCGTTTATCAATTTTCCTAATTTAAGTCCGATTCCTAAAACGATGTCCTTTTCGCGAATACTTTTATTTACAGCTCCCGGATCTTTCCCTCCATGCCCCGGATCGATTACTATTACCAATTGTTTTGTATTAGCTGAGGTTATTGAATAGGAATTTCCTGCAAGTAAGATACAGAAAATTAACGCCGGAAAAAGTTTCGAATAGTTTAGATTATTCATAATACGGATATATTTCTTCACAAAAATAGAAATTTAAAATTATTTTACGTTTGTTCACGTTTAGGTATAGGCCTTATTTATATTTTTGCAATCCAATCAGCGCTTGTGCGCTTATTTTATACACTGTGGTTTTGATTAAAAATCTTCTAACAAATATATTATTTTTAGTTGCCATCTCTTCCTTTGGTCAGCTAATTCAGCAATCTGATACGATTCCTGATCCATCGTTGATGATTCTGAGTGATTCTACAATAATTACACCATTTAAAACTGCCAGTGATTCTATAGTCAAACCGGTACTTGAAGCAACAATTACATATTCTGCTATTGATTCGACCATTGCCGATTTTGAAAACCAGAAAGTTTTCATGTACAAAGGGGGAGTAGTTAATTATCAAAGTATTGAGCTTAAGGCTGATTACATTATGCTGGATCTTGTTAATAAAGAAGTTTATGCTGAAGGTTTGCCCGACTCAACCGGGACAAAGGTTGGAAATCCGGTTTTTAAAGATGGGAATGAAGAGTTTGAATCGAAAACGCTGCGATACAACTTTGAAACTCAAAAGGGTTATATTACTGAAGTAAAGACTTCGCAGGGAGATGGTTTTGTGCACAGTGAGCTGACAAAAAAAATTAGCAAAGATGAATTTATACTTCGGAAAGGAAAATATACAACCTGTGATGCCGAACATCCGCACTTTTATCTTCGCATGACCAGGGCAAAGGTAATTTCGAACGAGAAGATAATAACCGGTCCTGCCTACATGGTACTTGAAGATTTTCCGATTTACTTCCCGATGTTACCTTTTGGGTATTTCCCGAATTCTACTACCTATACTTCAGGAATACTGATACCAACTTATGGAGAAGAACAAGGCCGTGGCTTTTTCCTTCGCGAGGGTGGTTATTACTGGGCGGCCAATGAGTTTTTTGATCTGTCAGTTCGTGGCGATATTTATTCAAAAGGATCCTGGGCCGGCAAGTTGCATACCAATTACAAAGTCAGATACAAATACAACGGAAGTTTGGATTTCAGTTATAACCTCAATAAATACTCAGAGGAGCCACTGCCTGATGCAAGAACGACAAAGGGTTTTAGTTTAACATGGTCGCATTCTCAGGACTCAAAGGCAAATCCGAACCGTACTTTTTCTGCCAACGTAAATTTATCAACCAGTTCATTTGACAAGGAAAACTCACTTACAGTAAGGTCGTACCTGCAAACCCAAAAATCATCGAGTATTTCCTATTCGAAAAGGTTTGAAAACACTCCTTTCAATATGTCGATGAACCTGCGCCATTCCCAAAATTCGCGCGATACAACCATTTCTTTAAGTTTGCCTGAAATGACAATGAATATGTCGAAAGTTAATCCGTTTAAGGTTAAAAGCAGGATAGGGCCGGTTAAATGGTACGAAAAGATCAGTTTCAGCTATTCCGGTAGTTTGAAAAACTCAATTACCTCTAAGGAAAAGGAAATATTCCAAAAGTCGCTGGTTCGCGACTGGCAAAACGGAATACGACATTCTATCCCGATTTCACTGCCATCGTTTAACTTGATGAAGTACATAAATTTGAGCCCAAGTTTTAATTATTCTGAACGCTGGTACACCAACTATATAAATAAAACGTACGATCCAACCTACAATAACCCAATTCCCGGAGGTTTGGAACATGTACTTGTTGATACAATTTATGCTTTCAGAAGAAATTATGAATACTCATACAGCCTGAGTTCTTCAACCAATATATACGGGATGTATATTATGCGGAACCCTAATTCGAAAGTTAAAGCGATCAGACATAAAATAACCCCATCGGTAAGTTTTAGTTACACTCCTGATTTTGGACAGAAAAAATTCAGATTTTGGGATTCCTATATAGATGCAAGCGGCAGACCCCAGTATTATTCACATTTTGAGAAGGGTGTATTTGGTTATACCGGAAGGGGCGAAAGCGGAGCGATGAGTTTCAGTTTAAGCCAGAACCTTGAAGCAAAGGTGCTGGAAGTAAATGATACTACAAAAACAGATGACAACAAGCCGGTATTTAAAAAAGTGAAGATCATCGATAATCTGGGGATGAATGCATCTTATAATATGATTGCCGATTCGATGAAACTCACTCCCATTTCCATCTCGGCGCGTACAACAATCAAGGGTGTAAGCGTAAATATGGGAGCGAATCTGAACCCGTACATGATAGATGCGGAAGGGAAAATTTACGATGAATATGTATGGAACCACCTGAAAGGTATTAATAAACTTGGAAGGTTGACCAATGCCAATTTATCGTTCGGGATGAATTTTGAATCGAAAAAGGGCAAAAAGGAAGCAGAGGAAAATAAAGAGTTAATTGACGAAGACAAGGCTCTTCCCGGATCGTACTCCCAATATGTTGATTTTAATATTCCATGGAGTTTTCGTTTCGATTACTCGTTTTATTATACAAATTCATTCAATCCGAAGGATGAAAATGCGAAAAAAATAATGCAAAGTTTAAATTTTGGCGGACGATTAAACTTAACCGAAAAATGGAACATGGATATGAATACCAATTTCGATATTCAGGCAATGAAATTTTCATTTACCACCGTCAATGTAAGCCGCACCCTGCATTGCTGGAGTATGTCGTTTAGCTTCGTTCCTTTTGGCGAGCGAAAAAGTTACAGCTTCAATCTTTCTGCAAGTTCTGCCATGCTACGCGACCTCAAAATCAGCAAACAAAGTTCCTGGAGGGACAATTAATATATTCGAACCTTATTTACTTTTTCTAAACAATTCTAATTTTAACCTGTTTTTATTTCATAAAATATATTGAAAACTGAATGTTTTGTGCTATATTGATGACTATCAGGTTCTTAAGGTGTTGAAAGAAAGCTCAATCCTTAATAGAACTCCTGCATGCGAATCCTGCATTTAAGAAGCTTGTAATTAATAATGGAGAGCAGGTGCTTGGAACCTTAATTGAAAAATTTATTGACAATCAGTCGATTCAGAAATTAAAGGCAAATGTTCAGGAATATCTTTCAGATAAAAGTGAAATTTTTAATGATGAAGTTACTGTAAAAACATACGATGGAGAAGAACTGCCAATCAACCTCGTTGTTTCTGAAATTAAAAAGTTTTCGGACCATAAACTATACATAGGTCTATTTACTTCACTGGCAAAGACTACTGTGGCAATCGGAACGTATGATTATGCAGATGAGGTGAATAATTTGCTCAAAAGGGAAAACCGTTGAAAAATACCGTACCAAGATGATGGAGAAATCCGGATCGAGCAATATGATTGAAGTAATTATATTCGCGCTAAAAAACAGGTTGATTGAAATTTAGCTTGTTTTTACTACTCGGTATTTATACGCAAAAATTAAAAAGGCAACACTCTGTAAAGAATGTTGCCTTTTTAATTTAGAATGGCAGATCGTTGCCATTGTCATCACCTTGTTCCGGAGGAGGAATATCACCGGTAGAAAATTCAGGAGGATAACTTTTTGACCCGGAAGCTGCAGTTGCAGTCTCAATTTTCCATGCATTGATGTTATGAAACCATTTCCCGTTAAAATCGCGCGATTCAACCGAGAAAAAGACTTCAACTTCGGCGCCTTCAGCAATTCCATCGAGCAAAGAGCTTTTGTCGCCAAATAGCGTAAAACACACCTTTTTGGGGAATTGCTCATTTGTTTCAATAACAAATTCCTGCTTTTTCCATTCTTTGCCAGCTTTACTTACTCCTGATTCAGGTTTCAAAATCTGAATCACTGTTCCTTTTACTTGTATGCTCATTGTTTGTATGTTTAGCTTTTCAGTAATAAAAAAAGCACTCTTGCAGACTTTTGCAAGAGTGCTTTTCAGGTTGTGTTAAATATTACATTTTAACAATTTCCAACAATTCAACTTCAAAAATAAGTGTTGAATTTGGTTTGATATCAGCGCCGGCTCCTCTTTCGCCATAAGCAAGGGCAGCAGGGATGAATAATTTCCATTTTGAACCAACAGGCATTAATTGCAATGCTTCTGTCCATCCCGGAATTACATTTCCAACTGGGAATACAGCAGGTTCGCCGCGTTCGACTGAACTGTCAAATACTTTGCCGTCAATGGTTGTTCCGTGATAATGACATTTTACCTGATCAGCAGTAGTAGGTTTTGGTCCAGTTCCAGCTGTAATGATTTCATACTGCAAACCACTTGGAAGAGTTACAACTCCTGATTTGCTTCCGTTGGCAGCAAGAAATTCTTCACCTGCTTTGATGTTTTTATCAGCTTCTGCCTTAGATATTGCAGTGAAATAAGTCTGAATGATTCCATTTGCATTGTCAGCTTTGATCTGAACTGAATCACCTAAAAATGCTTTCTGGAAGGCAGCAATTATAATTTTCTTGTCAAGCTGATCCACTCCAGGTGCATCTTTCATCTGTTGCTTGTTGTTTTCGCCAATAAGTACACCCAACGCATAACTTACCGAATCGTTGTTGTTGGCAAGCTTGGTGTCACCTTTAATTCCTGAATTCTGACATCCGGCTACTCCTACAGACAATACAAGTGCAGAAGCATAAATAAATACTCTTAATTTCATGTTCTTTTTTTTATATTTAATAATTAAACAATTTCCAATAATTCCACATCAAAAATCAAGGTTGCATTTGGTCCTATCAATCCACCGGCACCTTGCTCTGCATAAGCCAGATCAGAAGGAATATAAAGCTGCCATTTTGCGCCAACCGGCATTAACTGAAGCGCTTCGACCCACCCCTGAATAACTCCGTTTACAGGAAAAACTGCCGGCTGCCGACGTTCAACAGAACTGTCGAATACGGTTCCATCGAGCAATGTTCCATGATAATGGCATTTTACTTCATCATCAATTGTCGGAAAGCCACCATATCCTTCTTTCAGTATTTTGTATTGCAATCCAGACTCAGTTTCAAAAACACCTTTGTTTTCAATATTTTTCGAAAGAAACATATATCCTTCTTCCAGGTTTTTTTAAGGCTTCTGAATCGTTATTGGCTGTCATGAATTCCTGCAATATCAAACTGGCTTCGTCCATCGGTATTTTAGGCTTGTTTCCGGCAAAAGTATCCTGAAGTCCTGCCAAGAATTGCAGGGCATCAATATTTTTTACTCCGGATTGCAATAAGTTTGATGATATAGATAAACCCAATGCGTAGGAGAACTCTTCCAACTTGCCTTCGAACTGATTATCAGCCATTATTTCCCTTTGATTTTCAGGCTACGAATATAGAGTAATTTTTATTACCATAGAATAGCTTAAAAGGTCTTTTTCCCTCTCAAAATTTCTTTTTTACCAGTCGGGCCGGGAATTCGTTCCATTGAGAAACCGGCAGCAGCCAATGACCGTCGTACCGCACCTTTTGCGCAGTAAGTAACTAAAATTCCATCGGCCTTTACTGTGGCAGCAACTTTGTGCAATACATGTTCTGTCCACATTTCGGGTTGCTTCCCGGGAGCAAAGGCATCGTAATAAACCAGGTCGAATTGAGTCGTTTCATCAAACTGAAAAGTCAAAAGGTCAGCTTTAATTTTTTTTAATTTGAATCTTTCCTGAATTTCAATTGTTTCATCCCATTCAGATTTGTGTATCTTGTTGAATATGTGTGAGTATTCAGGAAAAATTTCAGTCGGATAATTTAAAATTGAGTATTCTGATTCAGTCAAAGGATACTTTTCCAGGCAACAGTAATTCACCGAAATATTTCTCTTTAGCGCATAACAATAGGTAAGATAGGCATTGAGTCCGGTTCCAAAACCAATTTCAAGAACTGAAATTTCATTTTTTGTTGTTTGCAGCAGTCCCTGTTCAATGTAAATATGCAACGATTCCTGAATGGCTCCATGAACCGAATGATAGTGCTCGTCCATTTCAGGAATAAAAATGGTGTGAGAGCCATCTTCAGTTGTCATTAATAATCGTTCCATAAAAAAATGAATAATTAAAAGAACGCGAAAATAGTTAAATTTACCGCCTTAAGTAAAATTGGAGGTTTAAATGTTAATAAAAATCTATCCGGAAAACCCCAACCCAAAGGAAATTAGTTTAGTGGTTGATGTTTTAAAAAATGGGGGATTAATTATATATCCGACTGATACGGTGTACGGACTTGGATGTGACATTACAAATGCAAAGGCAGTTGAAAAGGTTGCACGATTTAAAAATGTGAAAGTTGAAAAATCGAATTTCTCGTTTATCTGTGTCGATTTAAGTCAATTGGCCGATTTCTCAAAACCGATATCCAATCAGCTATTTAAATTACTGAAAAGATACCTTCCCGGACCATTTACATTTATATTGAATGCAAACAGTAATGTTCCTAAATATTTCAAGGGCAAAAAGCGAACGGTTGGCGTCAGAATACCCGACAGTCCGATTATTTTGGAAATTGTACGTGTACTCGGAAATCCCATCATGTCAACTTCGATACATGACGAGGATGATATTCTTGAATATTCGACCGATCCTGAATTGATTCACGAGAAATTTAAAGATATAGCAGATTTGGTTATTGATGGCGGATATGGTCAAAATATCCCTTCAACTATTGTTGATTGTACTGATGAGGTTCCGGTAGTTGTAAGGCAGGGAAAAGGTATTTTTGAAGATTAGCTTATTTTTTCCAGAAAGCGGGAGAAAACAAAACCAATACCGTAAATAATTCAAGACGACCAATTAACATTAAAAAACTCAGGAACCATTTGCCTGCCGGGTGAAGGGTGCTGAAGTTTTCAGCCGGGCCAAATATTCCCAGCCCCGGTCCAATATTTCCCAATGAAGTGGCTACAGCTCCCATTGCTGAAGGTAAATCGGGAACGACCAACATCAGTAGGATTGTACTGACAAAAAATATCACAAAATAAAACATGAAAAATGCCAGTACGTTATTAATTATCTGCTCCGAAACGGGCTTATCATTAAAGCGCACCGGAATAATGGCATTTGGATGAATAATGCGTCGCAGCTCATAATAACTGTTTTTGAGCAGCAAGACGATCCGCATAATTTTTAAACCACCACCTGTTGATCCGGCACTACCTCCAAAAAAGAATCCGGCAAACAAAACCATTGTAAGAAATGGAGTCCAGTGCAGATAATCAACTGTTGCATAACCTGTTGTGGTTATGATGGATGCAACCTGAAAAATACTGTCGCGAAAAGCTTGTTCAACACCAAATTGTGTTGAAACCAAAAGTCCGGTAGCAATAATGAGCGTGAAACCTGCTATGAAAAATAAATAATATCTAAGTTCTTCGTTTTCAGTGGCTTTTCGGAATCTGCCTGTAAACAATAAATAGGAAATAGTGAAATTTGTACCGGCAAGAATCATGAAAAAAGTGATCACATATTGGATAAAAGGAGAAGTCCAGTATGCGACACTTGCCTGTTTGGTTGAATAACCACCTGTTGCCATTGTCGTAAATGAATGATTGATTGCATCAAAAAAAGTCATTCCGCCAATCCACAATAAAACAGTTTCCAAAAGAGTGAAGAATAAATAAATTGCCCACAAGCTTTTTGCGGTAGAATTAATCCGTGGACTGAGCTTATCAGCAACAGGCCCGGGAACTTCAGCTGCGAAAAGCTGCATTCCACCGATGCCAAAAATTGGCAAAATGGCAAGGCTAAGCACAATAATCCCCATTCCTCCAAGCCATTGGGTCATGCTTCTCCAAAAAAGAATGCCATGAGGCATCGATTCGATATCAGTTAAAATTGAAGCTCCGGTGGTGGTAAAACCTGACATGGTTTCGAAAAATGCATTGGTCAGGTCAGGAATAGTATTGCTTAAAATAAAAGGTAAACTTCCAAAAAAAGAAAACAGTAGCCAAACCAAAGTAACAATGACAAAACCTTCACGTTTCCCTATTTCTTTTCGGGCTTTTCGGGTAATAGCCAAAATCAGTAACCCGGTAGCTGAAGTAATTAGTGTAGAGAGGAATAAAGCCTCCATATCTGGTCCGCCATAAATAGTTGCCACCAAAGAAGCAATCAGCATTGCCAGACCTTCCACAACCAATAGGAATCCAAGTATTCGGATAATAAATTTAAAATTTAACATTTAAATATAACTTGAATTTTACTTGAAAAACTTTTCCAACTTATTGATAGAGGATGTTTTAGTTAATACAATAACCAGATCACCAACTTTAATTTGTGTATCACCATTTGCAACAAATCCGGAATTGCCGCGAACAATTCCGCCAATAATTATATCTTCAGGAAAGTCGAGTTCGCTGATAGGTTTTTGTGTGATTTTAGATTCAGATTTAATTTTAAACTCAAAAACTTCAGCATCAGAAGCTGTAAGGCATTTTACATGAGAAACCGATGTGCCAACAGTGTATTTGTAAATATAACTTGCTGCCAGTAATTTTTTATTAATAATGCTGCCAATCCCCATTCCTTCAGCCATGGTTAAAAAGTCGGTATTTTCGATTTCAGCCACTGTTCGCCGAACACCGTATGATTTTGCAAGGTGACACGAAAGAATATTTGTTTCAGAATTTCCGGTAACAGCAACAAATGCATCCATCTTTTCCAGCGATTCCTCTTTCAGTAATTCAAGATTCCGACCATCGCCGTTAATGATGAGCGCATTCCCAAGTTTTCCGGCAACTTTTATACAGCGTTCACGATCAGCTTCAATGATTTTAATATTGTATTGATCTCCAAGTTTTTCGGCTGCCTTTTGTGCGATCCGGCTACCTCCTATGATCATGATATTCTTAACTTCAAAAATTTCCTTTCCTGAAATTTCAAGTATCAGATTCTGATTGGTTTTCGTGGTTATGAAAAAAACAATGTCCTCACTTTGAATGATATCTTTTCCGTGTGGAATAATAACATTTGGTCCCCGATTGATCGCCACGGCAAGTATATCTTTGTTAATGTGGGAAATGTCTTCAAGCGATTTATTTACAATAGGTGCATTCTTTCGTATCTTAATGCCCATTAAAATAAGTTTGCCTCCTGAAAATTCAATCATTTCGCGGGTTCCAACTTGTTTGATCGAATTCACAATTTCTTTTGCAGCCAGATTTTCAGGATAAATTACTTCATCAATACCAAAACGTAAAATTCGTTCCCGATTTCTATCAGTCAGGAATTCACCATTGTTAACCCTTGCCACAGTTCGTTTTGCACCAAGGTCTTTTGCAATAATACATGCAAAAACATTCCGGTCTTCAAATGGTGTAACTGCAATAAATAAATCTGCCTTTGAAACGCCTGCATCCTGTAAGTCTCTGAAAGAATTTGGAAAACCGGTCAGGGGCATTAAATCAACCTGACTTGAAATACGTTGAAGCTTTTCCGGATCTTCATCAATCAAAACAATATCGTGGTTCACCTTGCTTAACATCCTGGCAAGGTGGGTTCCAACTTCTCCTGCTCCTGCAATTACAATTTTCATCCGAAAATATCGTTATTAATTTGTTGATTATTTAAGCGTTCGGATGGAACTCTCATGCCAGAAAGCATCCACTTTGAACATTAATTTTCGCTTCGCGGATTTCCACTTCGCTCCAATTCATTCCTTTTTGCGCCGCCTCCTTTGAAATTAATTCAGCGGCATGTTCGTTTCATTTCCTGAAATACATTCAAAAGTTTGAGCTGGCAAAATTACACTAAATAAATCTGTTTTATATGCAATTAACTTAAAAGCCGATAAATCATTTATCATTGATTTAATTCAAACTCAAAAATACAGGTTCTTTAAATTTGGCAGTAAAATCAATAGAAAATGCTTGATTCTTGTTTGAGTACAAATTATTGGCCGGGAAGTATAAATTTGTATCTTTTTTTGCCAGATTGGGATTGATGTTTTTAAATTGTGATAAATCAGATGTTTGAATATTGAATTTCAATTGATTTGCAATTTTGATATGGCAATTCAAAAACCGGATTAATTGATCGTTTATTTTCAAATCAGATGATTCAAAAT
>JAUYTA010001032.1 GCA_030695265.1 Bacteroidota bacterium | reverse complement strand
ATAGTCCCAAGTCCATAAATAAAACCGTCTTTTTTAATTTGATTTATAATTTTCAGACAAAGGCCGAACAATATCTGTATGCCCCCTAAAATGAGTGAGAGATAAAATACTTTGTTACTGTCGAGGAAATAAGGTTTAAGCGATGAAAGAAATGCCAGTTTACCCAACTCAACTCCGAAAAAATTACCGAAGATAATTCCCATGACCAGCGTGGACAACCCAAAATACTGAACCAGTGTCAGGTAGGGTTTCATATCAGCCGAGGCTTTGCGTTTATAAATTGTTGCTGCCAGAAACATTACTATTCCGTAGCCACCATCGCCAAGGCAAAAACCGAAAAACAACAGAAAAAACGGTGCGAAATAAATGGTCAGGTCAAGTTCCATGTAACTGGGCAACGAAAAAAGTTTGCCAATGGGTTCGAACAAAGTCCCAAACTTGCTATTTACCAATTGTACCGGTGTGTCAGGCTCTCCTGTTGCGTACTGACTTGTATAAAGTATTCCGTTTACATCGAGATATTCTATTAAGCGTTGTTGTTCCGTTTCAGGAACCCAACCCTCCAAAACTTTCACTTTGCCTTCGCCATGCGATAACGTGTGATCGTTCAGCACTTTCAGGAAATCTATTTTAGTTCCAAATTCCTGTAATTTTTCATTTAATACCGGTAGTCCCGATTCGGCAAGCGCGTTTAACTTTTCTTCATTCTGGCTGATTTTCTTTTCCAATTCAGCCATTCTTTTATTTATCTCAGCGCCTTCAGCTGTTGGATGTTCCAATTTATGTACATGAGGCAGAAGGTCCTGATCAGTGCCAAAATAAACGAAGTAAATGCTTGAACCGATATGGTTTATGATTTCAATCGGGTACTTTTCCAGCCAACTTTTATCAAATTTATTTTCCTTAATCCTGAAAAACCCAATTGGAATACCTGATTTTTCAAGCTTGTTGATTGAATTTAAAGAAAACTCGCCCCAGACTGAAACATGAACTGCTGTTATCTCAAGTTCTTTTTTCTCTCTATCGAATTCAGCGATATTTCTGTTACAGGCATTGTATTCTTCGAGTATCTTTTCCCATGACAGAGGCGATTTTGAAGTACGAACTTTAACTTCCCGTTTGTTCAAATCATTTACCGCTCCTGAAATGGCTTTGTAATCCTCCTCCAGTCCCGGAAGTCCCTTTTGCAGGCTTTCCACCGGTCGTGCTTTCACATGTACAGTACCCATTCCCTGAAGATCTTCCAGAAATTTCTCGTACTGGGCATGGAAAACCAAAAACGTAAAATTAACCATTGGGCTTATCATGTCTGCTGGGCTTTTTCAAGTTTAACTTTTAACAGTTTTTGCCCGGCTTTGGCCAGGTTTTCCTCGTCTTCGAGGTACCGTTTTATTTGTTTAATCGCTTCAGTCAGTGCCGGAATCTGCACTTTTTCGTACAGGTTTACTTTCTGCGTGGCTTTTTTACGTGCATGTTCCAGAAGCCTTAATTTATTCACCATAAATTTTAGTCTTACTGAAGTTTCCAACAATTCTTCAGTAATCCTTACACCTTCATTAAACCAGGAAGGATGACTAAAACTATTAAAATCAGCCACTTCGATGTCAATCTTTTCAAATTCAGGAATACGTACCCCGGCAATTTTTAATTGATTTGAATGTACCTTTTTTATGGTAGCCAGACTATGATCAAATTCCTGCCACAAAGCTTTCCAGGGACTAATATTAGCCAGAATAGTGGCATAAACCTCTTTGGAAATAGCCAAATCCTTTTTTGCCTCAATTACCATTGCCCTGAATGCAGCTTCCTTGTTCTTCAGGGTTGGTAACGCACGTTCCCTGATTTGCAGTTTTTTCTGAAATTCACGTAATGCTGTCTTATTATATTTGATGTGCAGTTTCATGTCATTTTAATTCGTCCAGTAAAGGTCAGTAAATTCCTTCTTAATCGCCACTTCGTCTTTTGTAAGGTAAGTCATGAACAGATCCCAGGTTTTATCGAGCATCTGGTCAATTTCAAGGTTTACATCAATGGCCAAAATTTCTCTTGAATAATCATCGGCAAATTTCAGCACACGTTCATCGTAGTCGGTGAGTTCAAAACCATTTTCCATTTTGGTTTTTGAGTTGGCGGCATCAGCATAAATACGGATGGCTGCATTCATCACCTGCGGATGGTCGGCCCTGGTCGATTTGCCAATTACAAGTTGCTTCAATCTCGATAAACTCCTGAACGGGTCGATAATAACCTTACCGATTTCGGTAGCTTTCCGAAGGAATAACTGTCCTTCAGTAATGTAGCCGGTATTATCAGGAATAGCGTGCGTAATGTCGCCTCCCGACAAAGTTGTAACCGCCAGAATGGTAATATTTCCACCATCAGGAAACTGAACCGCTTTTTCATAAATCCGCGCCAAATCGCTGTACAACGAACCTGGCATACTGTCTTTCGAAGGTATCTGGTCCATCCTGTTCGATACGATACTCAGCGCGTTGGCATAGAGTGTCATATCGGTAAGCAAAACCAGTACTTTCTCGTTTTTTTCGTAGGCAAAATATTCAGCCGTTGAAAGTACCATGTCAGGAATCAATAGCCGTTCAACAGGCGAATCGTCGGTTGTATTGATAAAGCCAATAATTTTTGAATGGCCGTAGCCCTGTTCAAACGAATGTTTAAAAAACAGGTAATCATCCCAGGTGAGCCCCATGCCGCCAAGAATAATTTTATCAACTTTGGCACGCAGTGCGATCAGGGCAAGTACTTCGTTATATGGCTGATCAGGGTCGGCGAAGAATGGTATTTTCTGACCCGAAACCAGTGTGTTGTTCAGGTCGATACCGGCAATACCGGTATTTATGAGCTGGTTGGGCTGAATCCTTCTAACCGGGTTTACCGAAGGGCCTCCAACTTCAACCGGTTTCGCTTCCCTGATCGGGAGGCCATCGATTGGTTTTCCATAGGCATTAAAAAAACGTCCGGCCATGTGGTCGCCGATTTCAAGCGTTGGCGACGATCCGGTAAAAACCACTTCCGAATCGGTTGACAAACCTTCGGTACCTGCGAAAACCTGCAGTGTGACCAGGTCGCCATTAATTTTCACTACCTGGGCTGCACGTCCCTGAACATACGCCATCTCTTCATAACTCACGCCGGCTGCCATTAAATCGCAGGTCGCTTTGGTTATATTGGTTAGTTTGCAATAAATCTTTTGAAAGGACTTTGTTTCCATCAGGCCATTACTTTTTCGTTAATAATTTCGGCTAATTCCCGCTCAAATTCACGGAATTGTTCACTCTCAAATTCAGAATAATTCATTTGCTTAAGAATGTATATACCCCTTTTGAAGAACAACCTGGCTTCTTCAAAGTCGTCGAATGAAAATTGGGCTCTTAAAATCTGGTTTACTTTTTCGACCATGTATTTTTGCCTTGGTATGGAGGTATTGCTGTCAATTGGGTCGAAAGCATCCTGCTGAAGTATAACAAAATCAATCAATTCCGATTTCCAGAAAATAACGTGGTAATCAACCGGAACACCATCATCGCCCAGAATATTGATCTGCTCGTAAACTTCACGACCTCTGACCATCGCATTTTTCATGTACTCAACTTCCTCGAGCCAGTTTTCGGCGATGTTCTTTTTCGCAAAAGCGTCAAATTCAGGATATTCAAGGTATTTTGAATAACTATCGAGCGGGTCAATGGCCGGATACCTCTTGCTGTCGGCCCGATCCTGCGAGAGTGCGAAGAAACAGCGGGCTACTTTTTTGGTGGATTCAGTTACCGGTTCAAGCAGGTTTCCTCCGGCTGGCGAAACCGTTCCGATAAATGTAACAGAACCTTTTTCATTGTTATCGAGCAAAGTGTAACCAGAGCGGGCGTAATAATTTGAAATAATGGCTGAAAGGTCCATTGGATAAGCATCCGGGCCGGGAAGTTCTTCCAACCTGTTCGACATTTCCCTCAAAGCCTGGGCCCATCGCGAAGTAGAATCGGCAAGAAGCAGTGTGCGTAAACCCATGGCACGAAAATACTCGGCAATAGTCATGGCAGTATAAACTGATGCCTCACGCGAAGCTACCGGCATATTGGAAGTATTGGCAACGATAACGGTTCTTTCGATTAATTTTTTGCCGGTACGCGGGTCATCAAGTTCAGGAAATTCGGTAAATAATTCCACAACTTCATTGGCCCTTTCACCGCAAGCTGCAACAATCACCACTTCGGCAGCAGCCTGTTTGCCCAGCGCATGCTGAAGTACCGTTTTTCCGCTACCGAAAGGTCCCGGAATAAATCCTGTACCACCTTCAAGAATTGGATTCATGGTATCAATTACCCTGATCCCTGTTTCAAAAAGTATGGAAGGGCGGATTTTTTCTTTGTAGCAGGTAATTGGAATTTTCACCGGCCATGTCTGAACCATGGTCACTTTCACTTC
>JAUYTA010001015.1 GCA_030695265.1 Bacteroidota bacterium | reverse complement strand
CAGTTTGAAATTATCAGGAATTTACTGAGCAAGGAAATGAAAACGGGAGAAGCCTACTTTGTACCGTCCGACCGTAATTTGGTGCGTTTGGTTAAAATGGCCGCCGAAAAAAATCTTGAATTGGGAAAAGATGTCGGTGTTGTTTCGTTTAACGATACCGTTCTGAAAGAAGTTGTGGCAGGAGGAATCACCACCATTTCAACAGATTTCAATTTGATGGGGCAAACGCTTGCCCGGATGATTCAGGAAAGAAGTGTCGGGAAAATCAGGAACAATTCCTCGTTGATCAGGCGAAACTCTCTGTGATATGTTTCTAAACACAAATTTTATCTGTTCCTGAATGTCGAAATAATCTATTTTTACCCACCAGTACCTACCAGTTAGAATAACAAAAAATATGAGCAATTTTAATATCGAAGAACATCCGCACAAACGCTTTAATCCCTTAACAGGCGACTGGATTTTAGTGTCGCCGCACAGGGCAAAAAGGCCGTGGCAGGGGCAGGTTGAAAAGACTGTTTCCGACGAACGACCGAAATACGATCCGACTTGCTATTTATGCGCCGGAAACGAAAGAGCAGGCGGAAAGTTTAACCCACCCTACAAAGGAACTTTCGTGTTTACCAACGACTTTAGCGCCTTATTAACCAATTCTCCGGAAGGAAATATTGATGAAGGGAATCTGTTTCAGGCCAAAAGCGAAACAGGTATTTGCAAAGTTATTTGCTTCAGCGACGACCACAGTTTGACCATTCCTGAAATGGAAGTGGAAGACATCCGGAAAGTGGTCGATGTCTGGTGCGAGCAGTATGCAGAATTGGCTAACAATGAAATGATCAGTTATGTCCAGATCTTTGAAAATAAAGGGGCGATTATGGGTTGTTCAAACCCGCATCCGCACGGACAAATCTGGTCTTCATCATCGGTACCGACCGAACCCGAAAAAGAATCAAAAACACAAAAGGAATATTTCGAAAAACATGGAACAACCTTATTGGGCGATTACCTGAAAGCAGAGTTGGTGAAAAAAGATCGCATTCTGGTTGAAAATGAGCATTTTGTTGCCCTTGTTCCCTATTGGGCAGTCTGGCCTTTCGAAACCATGATCATCAGCAAACGTCCGGTGCAAAATATTACCTTGTTAACCGATGCGGAAAGAACTTCCTTGGCCGATATTTACAGACAGCTGACCATCAGATACGACAACCTTTTTGAAGTTTCGTTTGCTTATTCTGCCGGTCTTCATCAGGCGCCAACCGATGGAAAAGATTATCCTGAATGGCATTTGCACATGCATTTTTATCCACCTTTGTTGCGTTCAGCTTCAGTAAAGAAATTTATGGTGGGTTATGAAATGCTGGCTACACCACAGCGCGACATCACAGCGGAACAGGCTGCCCAGCGTTTACGCGAACTGTCTGACATACATTATAAGAAACAAATCAATAAATAATTTAAATCAAAAAAAACTATGGCTAAGATCAATTCACTAACAGCAAAAATTGCTGATGGAAAAAATTCCTTATTTCAGGAATTATACGGATTTGACGATTCTGTATTAAAAGAACAATCATCCAGATATTCTGCTTTAATGGCCGAATTTCAAAAATCATACGGAAGTGATGATGTTGAGCTTTTCAGCTCTCCGGGACGTACCGAAATTGGCGGTAACCATACCGATCACAACTACGGACGTGTGTTGGCAGGCGCTGTTAACCTCGACATGATTGCAGTCGCGGCTAAAAACGCCACAAATACAATCCGCATTAAATCAGCAGGATATCCTGAATTTCAGGTTGACCTTTCAGAGCTGGCAATTGACGAATCTCAATTCTATACTTCGTCAGCTTTGGTAAAAGGTATTTGTGCCCGGATGAAACAGTTGGGTTACGAAATTGGTGGTTTCGACGCCTGCATTGATGGTCGTGTTCCAAAAGGTTCAGGCCTGAGTTCTTCGGCATCTTTCGAAGTGCTTGTTGGGGCAATTATCAATCATCTATTCAACGATGGCAAAATGAGCGCTGTCGAGAATGGAATCATTGGCCAGTGGTCGGAAAATAATTACTTCGGAAAACCATGCGGTCTGATGGATCAAACGGCTTGTTCTGTGGGTGGTTTAATTACCATTGACTTTAAAGATCCTTCAAAACCCATCGTGAAAGAAGTTGATTTCGACTTCGTTTCAACCGGATTTGCTTTGGTGATTACCGATGTTGGCGGCGGACATGACGATGCTGCATCGCAGGCCGAATACGCATCTTTGCCAACGGAAATGAAAGCAGTTGCAGCTGCACTTGGCGCAAAAGTTTTGAGAGAAGTAACTTTGGAACAGATTGTCGATAAAATTCCTGAAATCCGTAAAATAACCGGCGATCGTGCAATACTTCGTGCCTATCATTTTCAGGGTGACAACCAACGTGTTGTTGATCAGGTGGCTGCTCTGGAAAATAACGATTTTCAGTCTTTCCTGAAAATGGTGGTTGAGTCGGGGTACAGCTCCTACATGTACAATCAAAACATTTTCGATGTGGTTCATAAAGACGATCAGGTTGTTTCGCTGGCTTTGGCTTTGAGTGAAATGGTATTGAAAGGAAAAGGTGCATGGCGTGTGCATGGTGGTGGATTTGGCGGAACCATCCAGGCATTTGTACCACAGGATTTACTGGATAAATATGTTGAAACACTCGAACATGTATATGGCAGAGGAAGTTGCCACAAATTGTTTATCCGTGCCAAAGGATCGATAAAACTTGATTTGTAAATGCATTTTATTTTTCGCACTTTCGGGAACTCAAATTTAAATGAATCAACACAAACATAAACTTAATAAATTAACAATTTAATTAGCTCAGATTATGACACAAGACAAAAAAAGTTATGCATTGCCGATCTTTATGATGATCCTGCTTTTCGGTATGATCTCATTTGTGA
>JAUYTA010001014.1 GCA_030695265.1 Bacteroidota bacterium | reverse complement strand
AGACGTGCCCCAAAACGCGTCGCAAATTTTTTCGAGAGCTTGTATTCTATTTCTGCGAAACCCGAAAGTTGATTGTTGGTAAAAGGCAACCGCAAATTTTCGCCCATCCTTATTTTTTGTTCGTAGGAATAATTTACCCAGTCGCCGCCAAATTTCAATTCGGTTTGTTCGCTTAAAAAATGGCTGAACCCAAGTTTTGCCTGAAACATCTTTTTATTGGTGGTTACCTGATCATTGTCCATGTCAATTTTCTGATGGTCGTAATTCAGAGCCACTCCCGATTTGACCATCCATTTTTCGCCCAGCATTTCGTTGTAGGTGTTGTTCAGATACACATTGTTGCTGTTCAGCAAAATGTTTTGATTTACACCTGTTTGTGTGTTGGGATAGAGAATTCCGCTGGCACCGTTGTTGAAAGTTCCAAAGACTTTATACAATCCGGTTTTGCTGGTTTTCTGGCGGTACATTACAGTTCCGTCAACTCCAACCGGACTTTTCAGCCAGTCAACCTGCTGTTTGTTGATCGCATTCGAAAGAGCACCGGTGACATAATCGCCACTGATTGACAGTGATGACTTTTCCCAACATTTGGTGGTAGAAGCCATTACCCCGACGGTCATGATTGAAATGCTGGATTTGTCTTCGGTTTCTACAGAATTGGTTTTCATATCCACAATGGAAGATAAAGCTTGTCCATATTCGGCGGAATAGGCGCCCGTGCTGAACAAAGTTCCGCTAAACAGCAAGGGAGAAAATCGTCCGCGGGTTGGCATATCGGGCATTTTCGACATGTACGGAGAGGAAACCAGCATACCGTCCATAAACGTTTTGGTTTCGTAACCTTCGCCACCTCTGACGAAAACCCTTCCGTCTTCGCCCACTTTCTGAACTCCGGGCAGCGTGCGAAGTGCGCCAAAAATATCGCCTTGCGCGCTGGGTGTTGTGGCAACATCAAACATCCGCAGAATAACTGTTTTTTTCTCGTCGCCCGCTTCAAATGATCCGGCATTGATCACCACTTCGTCAATCTGATCGTCGGATTCCTGCAAAACAATGTTCAGGATAATTGTTTTTGTGCTGTCCAGATCCAGCTTCCGGAGAAATGGTTTGTAGCCAATAAATGTAACTGAAAGCTGCTGATCGCCTTTCCTGCCGGTATTAAAACTGAAATTGCCCAGACCGTCGGCAGTAGCTCCGTTGTAAGTTTCCTGAAGAAAAACATTGGCTCCGGCAAGTGGTAATTTTTTTTTATCGGTAACCGTTCCTGAAATTGTAACTTGTGCAAAAGCGCCGGCCTGAAACAACAGTAAGAAGGAAAAAATGAATAGAGGTTTCATGACTTTTTTTCTTCAAATTAACGGTGAGAACGTGGGGAGAAAAAGTTTAAATGACCAGATCGTAGTTTGGTCAGGATGAACCGTAAAATCCGGCGATGAATTTATTTGGGAACTTAACAAAAACTTTCACTCAGAAACAATTTATAGACTTCTGAACAGTTAATTATAGCAGAAATATTATTTTTGCCGGCATGAGGTCAATTAAATCTTTTTTATTCCAATTCCTTCTGATTTTAAGTACTGCAAGTGTATTTGCACAAAGCAACAATGCCACTTTATTTGGAAAAGTTACCGACGAAAACGGGAAGCCGGTTGAATTGGCAAACATTTCACTGAAAAATTCGACCATCGGTACTGTTTCGAACCGCGATGGGGAATATCTTTTACGTATTCCGGCAAAAAGAACGGTCGTTATTGCTTATTCAATGATTGGATACCAGATGGTTGAGAAGACAATAACTGCTACTGAAGAGCAACGGATAAATATCGATGTTGTTCTCCGGCAAATTGACCAGGAAATTGGCGAAGTTCAGGTGACGGAGCACAGGCGTAAAAAAACGAACATGGACCGGATTGACGCCAAATATCTTTCCAGCATTACAGATGCCGGAACCGGTGGGGTAGAAGCGCTGATAAAAACACTTCCCGGCGTATCGACCAACAACGAATTGAGTTCACAATATTCTGTCAGAGGTGGGAATTTTGATGAAAACTTAGTGTATGTGAATGACATTGAGGTTTATCGGCCAATGCTAATCCGCGCCGGGCAACAGGAAGGGATGAGCTTTATTAATTCTGACATGGTTTCGTCCATCGAATTTTCGGCAGGTGGTTTCGATGCCAAATACGGTGATAAAATGTCGTCGGTACTTGATATTAAATATCGAAAACCAACCGAATTTGCAGGTTCTGCATCCGTCAGTCTTTTGGGAGGTTCGCTGCAACTGGAAGATTTGAGCAAAAACGGAAAATTTTCGCACATCACCGGAATTCGCTACAAAACAAACCGTTACTTGCTGGGAACGCTTGATGAAAAAGGAGAATACAATCCGCGTTTCGTCGATGCCCAAACGTATCTGACCTATAAATTCAGCAAAGCATTTGATGTTTCATTTCTGGGCAATGTGGCTCAAAATCAATACAATTTCATTCCGCAAACACGTAAAACAAGTTTCGGTACATGGAACCAGGCATACAACGCAACGGTCTATTTCGAAGGTCAGGAAGTCGATAAATTTGCAACAGTCACGGGAGCGCTGGTCGCAAATTACCATCCGGGCGACCGACTCAATATGAAATTCATCGCATCGGCTTTTCATTCGAAAGAAGAAGAAACTTACGATATCAAAGGAGACTATTACCTGAACGAGCTGGAGCGTAATTTGGGATCTGACAATTTGGGTGACAGTGTGTTGAATATTGGTATCGGAACATTTATAAATCATGCACGCAATTATCTGAGCGCCAATGTTTACAGCCTCGAACACAAAGGTGCCTACAACTCTGAAAGCCACCTTTTAAATTGGGGCATCAAGGCTCAGATTGAAATGATTGACGACAAGATGAACGAATGGGTTTTACGCGATTCAACCGGATATTCATTGCCACACAAGCAATTCGATCCGTCGAAACCTTATGATCCGAATGCGAAACAGGAGCTTAGACTTTTTAGCACAACGAATACCGATCACAGCATGAGTTCTAGCCGGTTTATGGCCTATGTTCAGGATACGTATCAAATACCGATCAACAAAGGTGCGTTGTATGCTACCGGAGGGATTCGTGCGCAATACTGGTCGTTTTCAGATGAATTTTTGCTGAGCCCGCGCGGTGCTTTTCGCTACTATCC
>JAUYTA010001007.1 GCA_030695265.1 Bacteroidota bacterium | reverse complement strand
ACATCGTGTTGATATTGGCCAACACCAATCGATTTCGGATCAATTTTAACCAGTTCTGCCAACGGATCCATTAACCGGCGGCCAATCGAAACAGCGCCACGTACAGTTACATCGTATTGTGGAAATTCTTCGCGGGCAATTTTGGAAGCCGAATAAATGGAAGCGCCATCTTCAGAAACCACATATACTTTCAATTCACGATCGAAATGCAGTTTCTTGATAAATTGTTCCGTTTCCCTGCTTGCAGTTCCGTTGCCGATTGCAACAGCTTCAATCTGATATGAACTAACCAACGAGGACATTTTCCGCGCGGCCTGTTTCATTTCTTCCTGAGGTTTGTGCGGATAAATGGTTTCGTTGTGCAGCAAATTTCCCTGAGCATCCAAACAAACTACCTTACAGCCGCTTCGGTAACCCGGATCGATAGCCAGCACCCGCATTTGACCGAGTGGAGCGCCCAATAACAATTGCCGCAGGTTTTCAGCAAATACACGAATTGCTTCATCATCCGCTTTTTCCTTCGAAGAATTGGCAAATTCAGTTTCTATCGAAGGTTCGAGCAGTCTTTTATAAGCATCACTAACTGCCATTTCCATCTGATCGGTGCAGGCATTGTTGCTATGAATAAAGAATCGTTTCAATCGCAAAACAGCCTCGTCACCTTCAGGAGAAACCGACACACGCAAAAAACCTTCATTTTCGCCACGGCGCATAGCAAGCAATCGATGCGACGGGCATTTTTTCAGTGGTTCTTTCCAGTCGAAATAATCGCTGTATTTGGCAGCCTCGGCTTCTTTCCCTTTGATCAGTTTACATGAAATAATCGCTTCTGATTCGAATGAACGCCGTACAATAGACCTTGCCTTTTCATTTTCATTGATCCATTCTGCAATAATATCACGAGCCCCGGCAAAAGCTTCTTCTACCGATTCAACCAACTCGTTCACAAACGAATGGGCCTTGCGTTCAAGATTTGATTCATTCTGATTCATGATTATTTTGGCCAACGGGTCCAATCCCTTTTCGCGTGCAATGGAGGCGCGGGTTCGGCGTTTTGGCTTGTATGGCAGGTAAATATCTTCTAGCTCCGTCTGATCAAAACAATCGTCAATACGTTTCTGTAATTCAGCAGTCAGTAAATCCTGTTCCTGAATGGTTTTCAAGATAGTTTCCTTGCGTTTCAGCAATTCCTCCATCTTTTCCTTTGCATCTTTTACCGATTCAATCTGAACTTCATCGAGACTCCCGGTACGTTCCTTCCTGTATCTGGATAT
>JAUYTA010001004.1 GCA_030695265.1 Bacteroidota bacterium | reverse complement strand
GGATATACAAACGGACTGAAGGAAATCAGGGAACCGGCTCTTTTAAAGGCATCCTGATTCCGGAGAACGGTGAAATGCTTGAATGGAAAGATATTCCATCCCGGAAAATAGAGTTTATAGGCAATTCAATTACCTGTGGTTACGGCACCGAAGGTTTGTCGAAAAGTGAACGGTTTAAACCTTCCACCGAAAACAATTACCTGAGTTACGCACCAATTATGGCCCGCGCATTTAAAGCCGATTACCACATCATCGCACATTCGGGAATGGGTGTTGTACGCAATTATGGCTACAAGGAAAAAGTGTCGCCAAACGCGATGCCTGATCGTTTCAACCGGGTTTACGACGAACATGAATTGCCACTTTGGAATTTCAGGCAATGGAAACCTGATATGGTGGTGATTAATTTGGGAACCAACGATTTCAGCACACAGCCTTTTCCTGATAAAGCGGTTTTTAAAGCCGGATACGAAAAACTGATAGATGAAGTAAAAAAGCAATATGGCGAAGTTCCGGTTTTTTGCATTGTTGGCCCAATGACCGACGAACCTTGCTATTCGTATGTAAAGGAACTGGTTGAAGATTTCAGATCGGTTTACCAGCGAAAGAATGTATATTTTGTTGGTATCCCGACTTATCTGATGGATCCGGACAAGGATCTCGGGTCGGATTCGCATCCCAATTATTCAGGTCAGCGAAAAATGGCCGCACATGTTTTGCCGGTTATTTCAAGCATTCTTAAATGGGATTACGATGGGAAGGAGCTTTGAGTAGTTACTTTTTCCGCAATCATGTCCATTCCTTTTTCGAAGTTGCGTTTCCCTTTCTGAGGATTGATGTGACTTACCGGTCCGGCAATGCAGCCGCCTTCGCAGGCCATCACCTCGATAAATTGTGCAGACGCTTTTCCTTTCGGAAGGCTTTCAGCAGATTAATCGATTTTTTATTCAGCCCGTCAATAGACAAGGTTTTAATGTCAATTTTCAAATCCTGTCGTTGAATGGCTGCTATTACACCTCCTGAAAGTGCAAAACCACGGGCTTCACCGGCAATGTTTTCCATCACCAATTCTTCACAATCAGCTGGGGTAATGTCCATCGCTTCAAAAATGGCATCCAGTTCCGAAAAACTCAGCACATAATCCACAAATTCATTGTCGATGCCTTCTTTTCGCTTGGCAACACATGGTCCGATAAACACCGTTTTTGCTTCAGGATATTGCATTTTTGTTGTTGCCGCTGTATAATGCATCGGCGAACCCGTGTCGGAAACAAAAGGTTTCAGTCCTTCAATATGTTTGCGTGTAAGTTCAACATACGACGGGCAG
>JAUYTA010000759.1 GCA_030695265.1 Bacteroidota bacterium | reverse complement strand
TCCTTTTGCGAATGAGGAACGACCACCACCGCAAAAGCCTCGCGGGCAATGGCATTCCGAAGGTTCCCGCCATTAAAATCAGCAATCCGTAAATCGAATAATTTATCTGCCGCAATCAAAAAACGGTTCAGTATTTTATTGGCATTTCCACGGTTTTTATTGATGTCGTCGCCCGAATGACCTCCCTGTAAACCTTTAACTTCCAGTTTTGCAGCAAACGAACCGACCGGCAATTCTTCAGGAGTGAAATTTAAAGTTCCGATTGTATCAATTCCTCCCGCACAACCGATAAACAATTCGCCTTCGTCTTCCGAATCGAGGTTGAGCAATATTTGTCCGCTTAAAAATCCCGGCTGCAGGGCAAAAGCTCCGGAAAGACCGGTTTCTTCGTCAACAGTGAACAAACATTCAATGGGCCCGTGTGATAAATCGGTAGCTGTAAGAATGGCCATTTGAGCTGCTATTCCGATTCCGTCGTCAGATCCAAGCGTAGTTCCCTCTGCCCTCACCCATCCATCGTCAATAAAAGGTTTGATGGCATCGGTTTCGAAATTGTGCTGCGTTTCGCTGTTCTTTTCGCACACCATGTCAACATGCGACTGTAAAATTACGACCGGATCATTTTCACGCCCTGAAGTTGCAGCTTTTTTGATCAGGATATTTCCAATTTCATCCTGACTGGCTTTTAAACCATTCTTTTCGGCAAAGTCGAGCAAAAACCGGATGATTTTCTCCTCTTTTTTCGATGGCCGCGGAACCTGACAAATGTCTTCGAAGTAATTCCACAAAGGTTGTGGTGATAAGCAGTGTAATCGTTTCATGTTATCTGTTTTTTTTGAATGCTTAAAACTATTGATTATTTGAAATATTAAACGAAAAAATCAGGGATAGTTTATCTTTTAACCGATTTTATTCCTGAATTATTCAGAAACAGCGAAATTGACAAGCAGGAAGAAATGAAAACCTGACAAATGCTACCTTTAGCCTGAAATATCAGGACTTAATTTGCATCAAAATTTTATTCATGGAATCCATTCGCGAAATATATAAAATTGGTCACGGGCCATCGAGCAGTCATACAATGGGACCGGCCAAAGCAGCCAAAATATTTTTGGATAAGCATCAGGATGTTGATTCTTACCGGGTTTATCTCTACGGCAGTCTGGCAGCAACCGGGAAAGGCCACTTAACTGATGTGGCGATTCTGGAAGTTTTCAGTGGAAAATCAATCGAGATCGTCTGGGAACCCGAAACGTTCCTGCCTAAACATCCGAATGCTCTGAAGTTTGAAGCACTCGACAAATACCAGCAAACAACTGATTCATGGACGGTTTACAGCATTGGAGGCGGAGCTATTATTGACGATCTGTCCGTAATGGAAACCAAAAATATGTATCCGATCAGCAAACTGGACGATATTTTAAACTGGTGTCACGAAAATGGCAAACAATTCTGGGAATTTGTTGAAGATCACGAAGGTCCTGAAATCTGGGATTATTTGGCCGAAGTCTGGAAAGTGATGGACGCTGCCATTGCCCGCGGACTGAAGAAAGAAGGCACTTTGCCCGGCGGATTGATGCTTCCGCGAAAATCGAGTTCGTTTAACCTGAAAGCCCAGAATTTCAGCGGACCATTCAAAAAAAGATCGAAGCTGTTTGCTTATGCGCTGGCTGTTTCAGAAGAAAATGCGTCGGGTGGACTGGTGGTTACCGCGCCAACCTGCGGCGCCTGTGGAGTGCTTCCGGCTGTGCTGAAACACTACCAGAAAGTATATGATGCAGATTTACAGCAGATATACAAGGCGCTTGCAACGGCTGGATTAATTGGTTCACTTGTCAAACACAACGCATCCATTTCAGGAGCAGAGGTGGGTTGTCAGGGAGAAATTGGAACTGCCTGTGCGATGGCTTCGGGGGCTGCCAATCAGTTAATGGGCGGTACAATTAATCAAATTGAATACGCTGCGGAAATGGGCATCGAACATCATCTCGGATTGACTTGCGACCCGGTGGCCGGATTGGTGCAAATTCCGTGCATCGAGCGAAATGCCTTTGCAGCCGAACGAGCGCTGGCTCACAACACATATGCGCTGATGTCGGATGGACGCCACCGCATTAGTTTCGACGAGGTGGTTGAAACTATGTACAAAACCGGAAAAAACCTTTCGAACGACTACAAGGAAACCAGCAAAGCCGGATTGGCGCTGTTCACTGCTTTGCCGAAATGTTAATCAACCCTAATTGTACTGTTTAAAATAATTTGTCAGTTTTTCTGCCATTTGATTGAAAATGGGTTTGGTAAACAGCACAAACATATCCTGAGAGGCGGGTGGCATGATCATTTTGTTGTTCAGAATTGAAATGAGTTCTTTGTCGAGCACCTCATTGTCGCCTACAAAAATTCCATATCTGTTCTGCCAGGTAAATTGTCCGGGAATTTTATCAGTGAAAAGTATTTTTCGTGATTGATATTCAACCGCTTTCAGTTCCAGTAATCCGCCCGAAGCAACCTGATCTGTCAGTATTTTAATTTTTCCCTTTTTGGTTACTGTTCTGGTTCGGGTAGCTGTTGAATCTTTCGAAATTTTCACCTGGTATTTTTCTTCCACCTGTCGCGAAAGTTCTTTTTCCTCTTCAAAATGTTGAGGACGGTCAATAAAAAAATCGTAGAAACCCATCTGCAAAACCATGTCCGGATATTTCAGCCTGACTTTATCAGCCTCTTCCGGAGAAAAAAAGTGTACAAAATCTTTTTCCTGAAACTGTTGGTTCAGCATCTGGAAAACATTGTCGTAAAAAAACTGGGCTGAATATTCGTATTTACCGTTCACCGGAATTTGTTCTACCACTACTTTCAGGGTAGCCAAATCCTTTGCCTGAAATATTTTTTGTTTGGTATCCTTGAAACCGCGAACCAAACCATCGGCATTCAGGAAATGATAATAAGCCTGTTTGGCAGCTTCGCGTGTTTGTCGGCTCAGCGCGTCCATTCCCGCATCATAAAATTCCTGCGCAGCACGATTCTGTACATCGGCCATTTCCGAAGTATATGTTTTAATTGAAGGAACAAGACTTCGGGCAGCGGGAATCCTGCGAATTTTATCTGACATACGATTGACTGTCTGCATAATTTCAAGCGTCCGTTTCCACCTGAATTGATCGTTTCCCGTCAAAACCTGGTCGATTTCTTCCTGATAAAAAGCCACTGCCATCGGGTAGCCTTCACGAACAACCTGCATAGCTTTACGGTTATCCGGGTCGCTGCTCAACCGATTGGCTGCTTTCATTATCGCATCGTAATAATCACCGCGTTGCAACGACTTCTTGCCTGTTGAACAAGAATTCAGGAGTAAAGCACCTGTTAAAAGAATAAGAAAATATTTTCGCATAAATCTGTTTTAACTGATTCAAATAATTTGATCACCAAATATAAGACAATTTCACGCCCTGATAATTGCTATTTCCAAAAGGAATCACGGATAGTTTAGAATCGGAAGAGCGGTGACTGACAAAATTACCAACAAGGGTTCCGACAACTGCGCCTGCAACCACATCGCTTAACCAGTGTTTATTGTCGTAAATTCTTGATATTCCGGCCAATGAAGCCACCGAATAGGCCGCAATAGGAATCCATTTAATGTCTCTGTATTGGTTTGCAATCACCGAAGCAACTGAAAAAGAAGCGGTTGTATGACCTGAAGGAAAACTAGTACCTCGAAAAGGTCCATCCCAATCATAAGGAGTTGAGGGCGGCCATGCATCCGGTCGTCTTCTACCGATCAGATTTTTTGGAACACGAACCAGTAAACTTGCCAAAGCAAAACTCTCCAATGCCAATAATGCAGTACTAACACTTCGCTCTTTTTTTGCCAGCATGCCATACGTGAATATTCCTGAAATTAATAAAATACTGTGCTCAGCGCCAAAATGTTCAAGAATATTACTAGAAATATAATCCTCTGTTTTATTCCTATTCGATTGAAAATAATCTTTAACCGACTGATCGGCAAGCGTTAAAC
>JAUYTA010000991.1 GCA_030695265.1 Bacteroidota bacterium | reverse complement strand
GAAATCAGCTAACGAAAGTGTTGAAGTTGCCAAAGCAAAATGGTTCCCAAATTATTCACCAGCAAAAGAAAAATTAGCTGTTGTTAACCAAATGGCTGTTGACACTAAATCTAAAGCAGAAGCACGCAAAATTGAATTGCAGGCTGAAGTTCAAACCATGATTGGTGAAGTAAAAACTTTGATCGAAGAAAACAAAGCATTGGTTGCCAAAGCTCCAAGAGGTAAAGAAGGCAAAGCAGCTTTGGAAGCAATTAACAGCGACATCGCTGTAGCTGAAACTACTGTTACTGAAGTTGAAGCATTATTGGCCAATGGTGATTTGATTGGTTCTAACGACAAAATCAAAGCTGCCAAAGAAAAAGCTACTGCAATCAAAGCTGAATTGGAAGAAGCTATTGCCAAAAAAAAGTAAATAATAATAACTCTTAGGAGTTGAACGTTTACAATACCCGGGGGGCAACTTCCGGGTATTTTTTTAATACGGATAAGATGGTTTTTTTAAGAAAGAAGAAGAAAATTAAGTGGTTGATAATTATTTTATTCTCAATTGTAACAATTGCAATCAGCATTTCTGTCATTATTGTATCACAAAAAGAACTGCCAACAGAGGACTTGAAGCTTGCCCGCGAAGCTTTGACCATTGCAAAAGAAGCTGAGGCAAATATCTATTCTGAAAAAGTTTATAAAGAGTCTGTTCAGATGTATGACTCGGCAATGATAAACTGGTCAAGGGAGAATTCCAGGTTTATTTTATTCCGCAACTATGACCGGATTATTTTCTTCGCAAAAAGTTCAAAAAAGAAAGCCGAAGAAGCAAGGGAAGAATCAATAAAAAAGTCGGCTAATTTAAGTAAGGATGTTCAGGCGGCATTTCTTAGCCTGGCAAAAAAAATAGAACTATACAACAAGCTTTTTAAAGACCTGCCATTACCGAAATCAGTTTTTGATGCGCATAATAAATCGAAAATGTTTTTAAGCGAATCAAAAATTGCCCATGAAAGTGGCAAGTTGAAAGATGCAGAAGTTTTATTCAAGAAAGCTGAGATATATGTCAATCATGCCAATGTTGCTGCCGGAAAAATGCTGCGTGACTATTTTGAAGATCATTCGAAGTGGAAAAATCTGGCAAATGATGCAATAGCCGCTTCACGCGGAGGGAATAAAGTGATTCTGGTTGATAAAGTCGCTCATTTGCTGTATGTTTACCAATCCGGAAAAGTAATTCGTACATATGATGCTGAATTTGGTCCAAATTGGATGGCACACAAAGAACGAACCGGCGATAATGCCACTCCTGAAGGCAACTATCGCATCACCAAAAAGAAAGAGCGGGGTAATACAATTTATCACAAAGCATTGCTTATTGATTATCCTAATGCAGAAGATAAAGTCAGATTTGCCGAGAAAAAGAAGAAAGGATTAATTTCCAGAAATGCTGGTATTGGTAGTTTGATCGAAATACACGGACACGGCGGCAAAGGGTTTAATTGGACCAGCGGTTGCGTTGGATTAAAAAATCGGGATATGGATGATTTATACCGTTTGGTAGGTAACGGAACCAGGGTAACAATAGTTGGTTCAATTGAGCCACTCTCAGTAATTTCAGAAGGACTGGATTTTTAATTCTTTTGAAACTTTTATAAAAAAAAATAGTTGATGCTATAAATGTATTGAAAACGAGAATAGCATCTGCAACATAACAATATATCTATGATTCGCTCTTTATTAATTTATATCGCGGTATTGTTTGTCGGAATTCTGATTTTTATTTCGATGATACTTTTTGTAATTCCGGCATTACAGGAATCAACACTTGTACTTCCCGCACTGACTAAAGCACAAGGTGACACGGAAGGTGTTGAAAACCAAAAAGTAAAATTGGAAAAGCAAATTACAACGCTACAAACGAAGCTGGATAAATATACGCCATCAAATGCTTATATTATTATTAATACAACCGATAACCATTTCTATTTGTACAAAGGGAAAAATTTGATTCGCGAAGGTATTTGTTCCACCGGCAAAAATGAAAGACTTGTACAGAGCGATGGCGAAAAGGAGTTTGTATTTCACAC
>JAUYTA010000981.1 GCA_030695265.1 Bacteroidota bacterium | reverse complement strand
TAAAGACAGTTCTGAACAAAGATTTCGGCGATTTGCCCAATTGCGGCGAGAGCTGGGAACTTTCAGGAGTAGAAGATAATGTGTCTGTTGTTTCAAACGGTTTGCTGGCTGGTAATTCGCTGGAAGAGCTGATTGAGATTTACATGGGCGACCTGGTTGGCGATCAGGTATTTGAAAACTTTGGAATCGAATTTCCTTTATTAATAAAGTTCATTGATGCGAACGATGATTTGTCAATTCAGGTTCATCCTGATGATAAAATGTCGAAAGAACGACACAATGCATTCGGCAAAACCGAGATGTGGTATGTGCTACAGGCCGATCAAGGTTCAAAATTGCAATCAGGATTTAACCAGGAAGTTGATCAGGATAAATATCTTTTCAAGCTTGAACACAACGAGTTAACTGACATTCTGAATTTCGAAGAAGTTGCTTCCGGCGATGTGTATTTTATTCCGGCTGGTCGTGTTCATGCCATCGGAAAAGGAATTCTGCTGGCCGAAATTCAGCAAACATCAGACGTAACCTACCGTATTTACGATTACGATCGTCGCGATGATCAGGGAAATCCGCGTGAACTGCATACTGAACTTGCTTTGGATGCGATTGATTATACACTTCTACCTGAATATAAAACCCAATACGAAACAAAACCGAACGAATCAGTTGAACTGGTGAAGTGTAACTATTTCACCACCAATTTGCTGGATTTGGACAGGACAGTAGAGAAGGATTACATCAAGCTTGATTCGTTTGTGATTTTTATTTGTCTTGAAGGCGAAGTAAATATTGAAACTGAATCGGGCTCCGAAACAATTCAAAAGGGCGAAACCATTTTGATTCCGGCTTCAATCGAAAATGTTCTGCTGAAACCAGTCTCCGCTTCCGCAAAATTGCTGGAAGTGTACGTCGGTTAAGGAATAATACAAAAGATTGTTCCATTACTTACCTATATTGGTATTTTGTAGCAGTCATTTGTTGTCATTTATAGTCATTCTGCTGTGTTTTCCATGCAACTTAACGACAATTGAATGACTACCAAATGACAATAAATGACTCTAATAAAAATGATTAACTCTGAATATCT